>NZ_JBGCUL010001048.1:0-1497 GCF_054177685.1 Pseudomonas sp. P5_A2_2 | reverse complement strand
GTACTGGGCGGTTCACTCGACGATCGTGCGCCGGCGACGGTCGGCAGCACCACGGTGGCGGAAATTGCCCGCTATCGGGCCGACCTGGCGCTGTTGTCGCCGGTCGGCATCGACGCCCAGCGCGGTGCCAGCAACTACGACCACCGCGAAGCCGAAGTGGCGCGCGCCATGGCCRACAATGCCGAAGGCGTAGTCATCCTCGCCGATTACAGCAAGATTGGCGTGGAGAGCCGTGTCGCTTTCTGCCCGCCAGAACGCATCGACGTGCTCATCACCAACCACAAGGCCAGTACCGAAGCGGCGTTCGCCGCACTGAACGCCAAGCTGAAACGTATTGTCCTGGTGTAGCGGTGGTTTGGCGGTTGCAACAGGCATTGACGCAGCATGATGCTCAAGTGCAGCGCAACCGGGTAGATCTTGCACGATGTGACTCTCGGCGCTGGCAAACTGACCGTAACTGTATTGGCTGCGATCGCCTGCATTGGGTTGAATCCACAGCCGAAAGCTGACGTTCCCAGACACCTGCGAAGTCATGGCAATTTAGTCTTGGTCCGTGGAAAATCAGTGCTCGCCATTAATCTTTCGTGAACATACTCCTCAAATTGTTCGGCTGGCAGTGGCGGGGAAAACAGGAAGCCCTGGTAGGTCTGGCAGCCATGCTTGACCAGAAAGGTGCGCTGAGCTTCTGTCTCCACACCTTCTGCAATCACCGAAAGCCCCAATATCTGGCTCAGGCTCACAATCGCGCAGGCGATGGCGGCGTCGTTGGGATCAACCAGCACATCTCTGATGAAGGACTGGTCGATCTTGAGTTGATCCAGCGGAAGGCTCTTCAGGTATGACAGTGACGAGTAGCCGGTTCCGAAATCATCCAGCGAAAGGCCTATGCCGACCTCTTTCAACTCGATCATTTTGGCGACAGTACCTTCCATATCCTCTATCAGCAGGCCTTCGGTCAGTTCCAGTTTCAATTTCCTCGGATCGGCCCCCGTGTATCTCAGTACTTGCAGTACCTCCTCGACGAAGTCCGGATGGTGAAACTGGCGGGCGCTGACATTCACAGCCATACCCAGTCGGGCGGTTTCCGAATGCTTTGCCCAGGCAACCAGTTGATCGCAGGCTGCCTGCAGCGCCCAACGGCCTAACGGCAGAATCAACCCCGTTTCCTCTGCCAATGGAATGAACTCGCCTGGAAACACGACTCCGCGCTCAGGATTCTGCCATCTCATCAGCGCCTCTGCGCCAATGATACGGCCCTCACTATTCACCTGCGGCTGGTAATAAAGAAGGAATTCGTTGTCCTGCAAGCCTTGGCGCAAGTCTACTTCCAGTCTGGCGCGTGCCGTGGCAACCGCCTGCATGTCCGGATCGAAGAAGCGCATGGTATTGCGGCCCGCCGCCTTGGCGCGATACATCGCCAGGTCAGCGCGCTTCATAATATCGTCCACTGTGCTCAGTTGCCCCTGGAACAGCGCAATGCCGAGGCTGGGGGTGCTG
>NZ_JBGCUL010001047.1:0-1498 GCF_054177685.1 Pseudomonas sp. P5_A2_2 | reverse complement strand
CGGTGAGCCTGATCGAGGCGGTGCTGTCAGAGTTTGGTAATGGGCTGTCGAGCGCCTGCCAGGCGTCGCCCGGCAGGTGGTCGAACAGGCTCAGCGTTGTATTTTCGACCCGGGCGAAGGCCTGGCCGCGCAAGGCGGCGAAGGCCTCCGGACCGATGCACAGCACCGGCAGGGAACGGGCAAAAATGGTCTGCGCCACCAGCACGCCCAAGGTCAGGATCTCGTCGGCTTCGGCCAGCACCAATGCCGCCGGTGCATGGCCGTTGCTGATCAGTTCCATCAACACACTGCTGCCGGTGCACGAGCCGCGACCACTGGGAATCGCCAGCACGCGGCCGGCCAGGTGTTGGCCGCTGAGCGGGTGATGGCGGTCGATGACTTCCCCCGTGCCGGGATCGACGCCGCCCCAGAAACTCAAGCCGACATCGGCGAACAGCAGGGCGCCTTGCGCGGCACCCGTCACCAGGCTGCGCCCGGTCAGAGACATTGGCCTAGGCATGCCGGACATCTCAGTAGTAGACCTGAGGCACGGTCAGGTTGGTCGGCGGGATCTCGGTGCCGACCCATTTAACGAACAGCTCCTTGTAGCGACCGGTGCGCACCTGTTGGTTGACGAACAGGTTGAGGTAGTTGAGCAGGCCGAACTCGCTGCGCTTGGCACCCAGGGACACGTAGTCGATGACGTACGGGGCGTTACCGGCGACTTTCAGGTTTTTGTATTTGCCCGACTTGAGGGTGGCGGCGGCCACGGTGTTGGTGACCACAGTGGCATCGATGTGGCCTTGGGCGACGGCTAGCAGGGTATCGCTCTGCGACTGGTAGGCTCGGAAACTGCCCGAGCCCCAGTTCTTCACGTCTTTCTCCAGGGCGATGGCCTCATAGGTGCCGCTGGTGTTGCCCACTGCTTTGCCCTTGAGGTCGTCGAAGCCGTTGATGCCGGTGTCGTCGCGGGTCAGCACCACCATCTGGAAGGCAAAGTAGGGCACGGTGAGGCCAACGGTCTTGGCGCGTTCGAGGGTGTCGGAGGTGGACGCGACGATCACGTCAGCCCGCCCGGAGACCAGTGCCGGAATGCGATCCGGGAACGGCGTTTCCACCACTTCGGCCTCGACCCCGAGGATCTTCGCCAGGTCGCGGCAATAGTCCACATCGAAGCCGGCCGGCGAGTTGCTGGCATCGCGAAAGCCCATGGGCGGGAAGTCCAGGGTCACGGCGCAGCGCAGCTTGCCCGAACCGATGATGTCGTCGAGCTTGTCGGCCTGGGCAGTGGCGATGAAGGAGGTACTGAGGACAGCGCTGAGGGCTACGGCAAATGCGGGGTTTTTCATAGAGGCCTCGTTGATGTGAAGTGCTGTTGAATATCGTATTGGGGATTTCGTATACGATATTAACAATAGCAATCAACGTGCCTATTTCCAGTCCAAGGGGTGAATTAGTTGTCAGGCCTTGGCGTAGAGGTTTTGTAGCGGTACAACCCGAGGCACGGTGACTCCAAGGT
>NZ_JBGCUL010001046.1:0-1498 GCF_054177685.1 Pseudomonas sp. P5_A2_2 | reverse complement strand
GGGGTGATGCTTTTGATCGGCCACAGACCGATCTTGGGGAAAACTACACGCTCGAGCATTTCCAGTCGTCTGACCTTGGTGATCTCTTCCCAGTCTTTCAGTGCAAGCCATTCCTTTGCAACAGTCTCAAAGGTGGTGGCGTTGTCCTGCTGCTGTTTGATGCGAGTGAGTTGCCGATGTCGGGCGGGATTGATGCCTTGCTTCACCAGGTCTCGGGCTTTGACGCGTTCGTCGCGTGCTTCTGCCAGGGTAAAGCGTCGACCTTTGCGCCGGGCCAAGGCGTCTTCATCACTTTCGCCACGGGGCGGAATTGCATAGTCGCCAACAGCAAAGGTGTTTTCTTTGGTGGTGTCCCCAGTGCGTATCGCAAAGCGGTAGCGCCACGCTTTGGTACCGTTGGGTTTGACCTCAAGATACAAGCCCTTTCCATCGGTGAGCTTGTAAGGCTTGTCCTTGGGCTTTGCGGTGCGGCATTGGGTATCGGTGAGCATGGTCTGATCTCCGGGTTCCCGCCATACCCGGTTTTCAAAACCGGCTTAGGGGCGTCGTACCCGGAATATTAGCCAACCAACGCTCGGATCTCAATGGATGAGGGTGGTGGTGCTTAAACGCAAAACCCCCGTATCATCTAATGATTACGGGGGTTTTGAGGTCCATCAAGCTCCGTGGAATTCCACGGGGGCCGTCACACGTTGAAACGGAAATGCATCACGTCGCCGTCTTTGACGATGTAATCCTTGCCTTCCAGGCGCCATTTACCGGCTTCCTTGGTACCGGCTTCGCCCTTGTACTGGATGAAGTCGTTGTAGGCGATCACTTCGGCACGGATGAAGCCTTTTTCGAAGTCGGTGTGGATCACGCCAGCGGCTTGTGGTGCGGTGGCACCGACGCGGACGGTCCAGGCGCGGACTTCTTCGACACCGGCGGTGAAGTAGGTCTGCAGGTGCAGCATTTCGTAGCCGGCACGGATCACGCGGTTCAGGCCAGGCTCTTCGAGGCCCAGGGCTTCGAGGAACATGTCTTTCTCTTCGCCGTCATCGAGCTCGGCGATTTCCGCTTCGATCTTGTTGCACACCGGAACAACCACAGCGCCTTCTTCTTCGGCGATGGCTTTGACGATGTCCAGCAGCGGGTTGTTCTCGAAACCGTCTTCTGCGACGTTGGCGATGTACATGACCGGCTTGGTGGTCAGCAGGTGGAAGCCCTTGATCACCGCTTTTTCGTCGGCGCCCATGTTCTTCATCAGAGTGCGCGCCGGCTTGCCTTCGGTGAAGTGAGCGATCAGTTGCTCCAGCAGGCCTTTCTGGACCACTGCATCCTTGTCACCACCCTTGGCGTTGCGCGCGACTTTCTGCAGTTGCTTCTCGCAGCTGTCGAGGTCGGCGAAGATCAGTTCCAGGTCGATGATTTCGATGTCGCGTTTCGGGTCGACGCTGTTGGAGACGTGAATCACGTTCTCGTCTTCGAAGCAGCGGACTACGTGGGCGATGGCATCGGT
>NZ_JBGCUL010001045.1:0-1499 GCF_054177685.1 Pseudomonas sp. P5_A2_2 | reverse complement strand
GTCCAGGCGTGGCCCCATCCAGTTGAACGGACGGAACAGGGTGAAATTCAGACCCTTCTGGCCATAAGCCCAGATCACGCGGTCCAGCAGTTGCTTGGAGACCGAGTAGATCCAGCGCTGTTTGTTGATCGGACCGACCACCAGATTGGAGTTGTCTTCGTCGAAGTTGTTGTCCTGGCACATGCCATAGACTTCCGAGGTCGACGGGAAGATCACGCGCTTGTTGTACTTGACGCAGTAGCGAACCAGTTTCAGGTTTTCTTCGAAGTCCAGTTCGAACACGCGCAGCGGGTTACGGGTGTATTCGATTGGCGTGGCGATGGCCACCAGCGGCAGCACCACGTCGCACTTCTTGATGTGGTACTCGATCCACTCGGAGTGGATGCTGATGTCGCCTTCGACGAAGTGGAAGTTCGGGTGGCTGCGCAGACGTTCGATGGCGTCCGAACCGATGTCCAGGCCGTAGACCTCGTAGCGGTCGTCACGCAACAGGCGCTCGGACAAGTGGTTGCCGATGAAGCCGTTGACGCCGAGGATCAGCACGCGGGTGCGACGTGGGGCACGGCCGGATTCGGCGCCGCGCAGCACGGAACCGTCCACCAGGCCCAGTTCGTTGGCCAGTTGCGGACCGCTCAGGTACAGACCGTTGTCGTTGCGCTGGCCGGCGTTGATGATCAGCGAGTCTTGACCGCAGGCGATGCGCAGCGGGTCGACGCTGATGACGCGGCCCGGTGCCAGGCCCTCGTTGCCCTTGGCGACTTCGGCGCTCCAGACAATCAGCTTGTGCTCGCCTACCGCGCAGAAGGCGCCCGGGTRTGGCTGGGTCACGGCGCGGACGAGGTTGAACAGTTCTTCGGCCGGCTTGGCCCAGACCAGTTTGCCGTCAGCCGGAGTGCGACGGCCGAACACCGTGGCTTTGGATTCGTCTTGCGGTGTTTCGCTGACTTTGCCTTGCAGCAGCACCGGCAAGGTGTCGCGCAGCAGGTCAGAGGCGGCGGTGCGCAATTTGCCGTGCAGGCTCAGCGCGGTGTCGCTGCGCTCGATCGCGACCTTTTGCTGGGCGACGATGGCGCCCGCATCGGCACGCTTGACCATGCGGTGCAGGGTCACGCCGGTTTCCGTTTCGCCGTTGACCAGCACCCAGTTGGCCGGTGCGCGGCCGCGGTAGCGTGGCAGCAGGGAACCGTGCAGGTTGAACGCGCCTTTGCGCGCCGTGGCCAGCAGTGGTTCGCTCAGCAGGTTGCGGTAGTAGAAGGAGAAAATGTAGTCGGGATCGAGCTTGGCGATACGCTCGATCCACAACGGATGGTTGGCGTCTTCCGGTGCATGCACGGCAATGCCGTGACGAGCGCACAGTTGCGCGACGGAACCGTAGAACGCATTCTCCTTCGGATCGTCGGCGTGGGTGAACACCGCAGCGATCTCAAAACCGGAGGAGAGCAGGGATTCGATGCCGGCGCAGCCAATATCGTGATAGGCGAAGACAACAGCTTTTGCAC
>NZ_JBGCUL010001044.1:0-1503 GCF_054177685.1 Pseudomonas sp. P5_A2_2 | reverse complement strand
GCTCGGCGGCGGCGTGATTGCAGCGCTGGTGCTGGGCGGTTTGTTGTTGCTGCTGCTGAAAAGTCTGCGGCGCATGCTTGCGCGTGCATCCTTGCCTTGGCGTCTTGGACTCGGGCAATTGCTGCGTCACCCGCTCGCTGCTGCGGGCCAGTCCCTGGCGTTCGGCCTGATTCTGCTGTCGATGGCGCTGATCGCCTTGCTACGTGGTGAGTTGCTGGATACCTGGAAAAACCAGTTGCCGAAAAACGCCCCCAATTACTTCGCCCTGAACATCCTGCCCACAGATAAACAGGCCTTCACCGATCACCTGATCGCCGTGTCGGCGCAATCGGCACCGTTGTACCCGGTGGTGCCGGGGCGCTTGATCAGCATCAACGGCGAGCCGGTGCAACAGATCGTCACCAAAGAATCCGCGGGTGATCGGGCGATCCAGCGCGACCTGAGCCTGACCTGGGCCGCGGACCTGCCGTCGGGCAACAAACTCACGGCCGGCAATTGGTGGAACGAACAAACTCCGGACGATGTTCCCGGCGTGTCGGTAGAAGGCAAGGTCGCCGAAAGCCTGAAAATCAAGCTCGGCGACCACCTGATTTTCAGCGTTGGCGGGATCAATCGCGAGGCGAAAGTCACCAGCCTGCGGGAGATCGACTGGGACAACTTCCAGCCGAACTTCTTCATGATCTTCCAGCCCGGCACCCTGAAGGATCTGCCGGCGACTTACCTGACCAGTTTCTACCTCGCACCCGGTCACGACCAGCAGATCGTCGACCTGTCCCGGGCCTTCCCGGCGGTGACGATCCTGCAGGTCGAAGCCTTGCTGGAGCAACTGCGCAGCATTCTCGCCCAGGTGACCCTGGCAGTGGAGTACGTGTTGTTGTTCGTGTTGGCGGCGGGGATGGCGGTGCTGTTCTCCGGCCTGCAAGCGACGCTGGATGAACGCATTCGCCAGGGCGCGTTGCTGCGTGCGCTGGGGGCGGAACGGCAATTGCTGGTCAAGGCGCGGCGCATTGAGTTCGGTTTGCTGGGCGCCGTCAGTGGCTTGCTGGCAGCGCTGGGTTCGGAAGTCGTGAGTTGGGTGCTCTACCGCTACGCCTTTGACCTGCCGTGGCATCCGCATCCATGGCTGATGTTGCTGCCACTGCTGGGTGCCGTGCTCATTGGTGGTGCCGGGGTGTTCGGTACCCGTCGGGCATTGAACGCCAGCCCGCTGACAGTCCTGCGCGAGGGTTGATAGACTCCTGCCATCCTCACCACAAGAAGCTGTCATGAGCCGTTACCGCCCTCCCCGCACTGCCGGCACCGCGCTGATCACCCCCGAGGGTGAAGCGCGGATGCGCGCCGAGTTCCATGAGCTGTGGCATGTACGTCGGCCCCAGGTTACCCAGGCTGTCAGCGAAGCCGCGGCCCAGGGTGATCGCTCGGAGAACGCCGAATACACCTACGGCAAAAAGATGCTGCGAGAGATCGACAGCCGCGTGCGCTTTCTCACCAAACGCCTGGAAG
>NZ_JBGCUL010001043.1:0-1505 GCF_054177685.1 Pseudomonas sp. P5_A2_2 | reverse complement strand
GTGCGCTTCTACCTGCGTCCGGAAGCACGCTTCCATGACGGCCATCCGGTACGCGCCGAGGACGTGGTGTTCAGCTTCCAGATGCTGACCAAGGACGGCGCGCCGATGTACCGCGGCTACTACAACGACGTGGCCGAAGTGGTCGCCGAAGACCCGCTGACCGTGCTGTTCAAGTTCAAGCACACCAACAATCGCGAACTGCCGCTGATCCTCGGCCAGTTGCCGGTGCTGCCCAAGCATTGGTGGGCCGACCGCGATTTCAACAAGGGCAACCTGGAAATCCCGCTGGGCAGCGGTCCGTACAAGGTCAGCGAAGTGAAGGCCGGACGCTCGGTGCGTTACGAGCGGGTCAAGGACTACTGGGGCAAGGATCTGCCGGTCAATCGCGGTTTCTACAACTTCGACGTGATGACCACTGATTACTACCGCGACAACACCGTGGCCCTGGAAGCGCTCAAGGCCGGGCAGTTCGACTACTGGCTGGAAATGACCGCGAAAAACTGGGCCAACGCCTACAACACTCCGGCGRTCACCGAAGGTCGACTGGTCAAGGAGCAGATTCCCAACGGCAATCCGACCGGCATGCAAGGTTTCGTCTTCAACCTTCGCCGCCCGGTGTTCCAGGATGTGCGCGTGCGCCAGGCCTTGTCGCTGTTGCTGGACTTCGAATGGACCAACAAGCAACTGTTCAACGGTGCCTATGTGCGTACCCGCAGTTACTTCGAGAACTCGGAAATGGCCGCTACCGGCCTGCCTGATGCCGAACAGGTGGCGATCCTCGAGCCTTTGCGCAGCAAACTGYCGCCGCAAGTGTTCAGCGAAGCGTTCCAGAACCCGACCACCGACGGCAGCGGCATGATCCGCGCCCAGCAACGGCAAGCCTATCAACTGCTGCAGGAGGCCGGCTGGCGCATCGTCGATGACAAAATGGTCGATGCCACCGGCAAACCGGTGGTCATCGAATTCCTGTTGGCCCAGACCGAATTCGAACGGGTACTGTTGCCATTCAAGCGCAATCTCAGTGACCTGGGCATCGATCTGGTGATCCGCCGGGTCGACGTCTCGCAATACATCAACCGCGTGCGCTCCCGGGACTTCGACATGATCGTCGGCAGCTTCCCGCAGTCCAATTCGCCGGGTAACGAACAACGGGAATTCTGGATGTCGGACGCCGCCGACAAGCCCGGCAGCCGCAATTCCATGGGCCTGAAAGATCCGGTGGTCGACCAACTGGTCGAGCAACTGATCAACGCCGATTCGCGCAACAGCCTCGTGGCCCACGCTCGCGCGCTGGACCGCGTTCTGCAATGGGGCTATTACGTAATACCCAACTGGCACATCAAGACCTGGCGCGTGGCGTACTGGAACCACATCGGCCATCCAAAGGTCTCGCCTAAATACGACATCGGCACGGCCACCTGGTGGGTCAAGCCCGACATCAAGCCGGCGCTGGAAGTCGAAACCACACTGCAGGCCGCTCCTGCAGGCACGGAGTAATCAGAAGA
>NZ_JBGCUL010001042.1:0-1507 GCF_054177685.1 Pseudomonas sp. P5_A2_2 | reverse complement strand
GGGTCTTGACCGGGCCCTGGACCACGTTGATTGGTGCGCTGAAAACCACGGTGTCGAATTCCTTGACCATCTGGCCCGGGCCGAACGAACCCAGGTCACCGCCCTGGCGGCTGGAAGGGCAGGTGGAGTTTGCCTTGGCAACTTCGGCGAAATCGGCACCAGCCTCGATTTGGGCCTTGAGTTCGGTGCACTTGTCTTGCGAGGCAACAAGGATGTGACGGGCAGTGGCTTTAGCCATGGGAAAATACTCCTTTCAATACTCGATAAAGTGCGGAGCCTACCGGATTGCGTGAGCTATTTCTCCTCAAAGTTCCGTTCCACACGGGATCACGGCAGGTGGCACCTCAAAGGCCGGCGTCTCTCAAGCGTTCGGCATGCTGGACATACAGTTCGATCGGGTCGACACCTGTGCGCAACTGGCCGGTCGGTTGACCAATGGTGTCCAGATGATCCAGTGCATAGTCGGAGCGGATAACCGTGCCCAGATGGGAACTGAAGCGACCGACCAACCCGTCGTTCTGCTCGTTTTCCGTGACGAAATAACCGGAAAGGGCCCGGCAGAACGCGTTGAGCGGATCGAACCCATTGAGCCCTTCCTCAAGAACATTCGACTGCAGCACGCCGCTCCACGAGTAGTAACGCACACCGTTGACCCGTTCGCGCCCCTTGCCACCCCAGATGGTGGGCAGCCCTTGCGGGTATTTGTCGTTGAATGCGCCTACGCCTTCGGTGGTCAGGGCATTGAGGGCCGCAATGGCGTTCTGCGGTTGGTACTGGTTGTCGCTCAATGTTGCGAGGAAGTCGGTGAACAGGGTCACCACCGTCTCGGCCACATGTTCCGGCAGGCAGCCCGGTGCCAATGCCTTGCGCAGGAAATCGGCCAGTTCCGAGCCATGGTTCGGACCGCTGACGGAAGTCACCGATGCCACGCTGTGTGGCGCAATCGCTGCGGCATAACGTGCGGTCAGTGCGCCCTGGCTATGACCTATGAGGTTGACTTTGCGTGCACCGGTTCCTTCCAGTACCCGCTCGATCTGTGTGAGCAATTGGTCACCGCGTACCTCGTTGTCATGGATGGCCGACAAGTAGGGGACGAACACCCTTGCTCCGGCGTTCCTCAACGCCTGCCTGATGTCGTGAAAGAGTTCGAACTTGCCGATTCTGTCGAAGCCGAAAAGGCCGTGGACCAGCAGTATTGGATAACAAGTGCTTGCATTCCTTTGCATGTTCATACCTTTGCACAGAAGTTCGTTGGGACTGCATGGCGTTTCACTCTAAAACACTCGAGGTTGGCGCGATGTATGAAAAGTCCGCCGAAACTTGTGGAAAGAGGAATAGAACAAGTGCGAATGCTCAAGAGCGGCTGAGGCCTTAGTCGGAATAAATTGAGGACTTTTCACGGCAATCAGCTTGCTGCTGATCAAAGACCTACTTCGTATGTATCGATTTTCCGAGCGAGACGAGGTGAGAGGCCGACATCACGGCTGCTTGCCGCGAGGTTAAATAG
>NZ_JBGCUL010001041.1:0-1509 GCF_054177685.1 Pseudomonas sp. P5_A2_2 | reverse complement strand
CGACCGAAGCGCTCGACGGCGGTTTGCATCACCCGACTGCATTCCTCGTATTGTTCAAGGTCGGCGGTCAGGGCCAGTACCTGGGTGGTTGRCGCCAACTGYTGCTGGACTTCGAACACCAGKTCGGAGCGATCCACCAGGATCAGCTTCGCCCCTTCGGCGGCCATRCGCTCGGCCACCCGCCGCCCGATGCCTTGGGCAGCGCCGGTGATCAGTGCGACTTTGTCTTGAAATCTGTTCATGTGTACCTCATGACGAAAATTGGCATCCCGGACGACACAGATCCAGTGTGGGAGCGAGCTTGCTCGCGATGAGGCCGGAACATTCAGCATTGATGTTGCCTGGCAGGACGCCATCGTCGGAACGCCGCCCGGAGCAAGCTCGCTCCCACACTGGATCTGTGTCGTGCACAAAATCTGCGGTCGCCCGCTCCCACATTGGGGCGACTCAAGCCGCGCTGGCGGCAAATTTTTCGTAGTAAAAGTTGGCAGGCGCGATGCCCTGTTCGCGGATGAACTGGCTGACGGCCTCGACCATCGGCGGCGGGCCGCACAGGTAGACGTCGACGTCGCCATCGTTCAAATGCTTTGGCTCGATGTGCTGGGTCACGTAGCCCTTGAGCGGGTGCCGGCTCTCGGGGCTGGCGACGCAAGCGCTGAAGGTGAAGTTGGGGATGCGCGCGGCAAAGGCTTCGAGGCGGTCGATTTCCACCAAGTCGAAATCGTGGGTCACGCCGTAGATCAGATGCAGCGGATGATCGCTGCCCTGCTCGGCGATCCTCTCCAGCATCGCGGTGAACGGCGCCAGCCCGGTGCCACCGGCCAGCAGCAAGAGCGGCCGACGGATGTCCCGCAGGTAGAAGCTGCCCAAGGGGCCAGCCAGGCTCATGCTGTCGCCGGCCTTGGCCATGCCGGTCAGGAAGCTGCTCATCAGGCCGCCGGGTACGTTGCGGATCAGGAAACTGACCTCACCGTCGCGCTGCAACGAACTGAAGGAATAGGCGCGGGTCTGCTCGCTGCCGGGAATCCCCAGGTTCACGTACTGCCCCGGCAGGAACGCCAGTTTGCTCAAGGCCTCGCCCTTGATCGACAGCGCGATGGTGCTGTCGGACAACTGGCGCACGGCGCTGATGGTCGCCTCAAAACTGGCCTGACGGGTGCGGCAGACCTCCGAGGAGGTCGGCACCCGCACCACGCAATCGCTTTGGGCGCGCATCTGGCAGGTCAGGACAAAACCCTGCTCGGCCTCTTCAGGGCTGAGGGCGTCTTCGATGTATTCCTCACCAAGATCGTAAGTGCCGGCTTCGGCAAAACATTTGCAGGTACCGCAGGCACCGTCGCGGCAGTCCAGCGGAATATTGATGCCCTGGCGGTACGCGGCATCGGCCACGGTTTCGCCGGCATTTGCGTCGATGAATCGGGTGACGCCGTCTTCAAAGTTGAATGCAATGGAATGGGTCATGACGGCCGCCTCACAGGTGGTAAACATCGATGACCTGACGAACGTAGT
>NZ_JBGCUL010001040.1:0-1511 GCF_054177685.1 Pseudomonas sp. P5_A2_2 | reverse complement strand
GTGTATCGGCCACGATGAACTTGCGCTTGTCGGTCGAGAAGAAGCGATAGGCAACATCGATGGTGATGCCTTGTTCACGCTCGGCGGAAAGTCCGTCGACCAGTAGTGCGAAATCCAGGTCGCCACCTTGCGTCCCCACCTTCTTTGAATCCGCTTCCAGCTGGCTCAACTGGTCTTCGAAGAGCATCTTCGATTCGTAAAGCAGGCGCCCGATGAGCGTGCTTTTTCCATCGTCGACGCTGCCGCAGGTGATGAAACGCAGCAGGCTCTTGTTCTCGTGGGATTTCAAATATTGCTCGATGTCTTCGGCAATCAAATCGGATACGTGTGCCATTAGAAATACCCCTCCTGTTTCTTTTTCTCCATCGAGCCCGCGGAGTCGTGATCAATCAGGCGGCCCTGGCGCTCGGACGTCCTGGCCAGAAGCATTTCCTGAATGATGGCCGTCAAGGAGTCGGCCTCGCTCTCGATTGCGCCGGTCAGCGGGTAGCAACCCAGCGTGCGGAAACGCACTTTCCTGATCTCGGGAACCTCGCCGTCGTTCAGTGGCATGCGCTCGTCATCGACCATGATGAGCGTGCCGTCGCGCTCCACCACCGGTCGCTCTTTCGCCAGGTAGAGCGGCACGATCGGAATGTCGTTCAGATAGATGTATTGCCAGATGTCGAGCTCGGTCCAGTTGGACAGGGGAAACACCCGGATGCTTTCGCCCTTGTGCTTGCGGGCGTTATACATCCGCCACAGTTCGGGACGTTGCAGCTTGGGGTCCCAGCGGTGCTGCTCGGAGCGGATCGAGAATATCCGCTCCTTGGCCCGCGACTTCTCTTCGTCCCGTCGTGCGCCGCCGAAGGCCGCATCGAAGCCGTGCTTGTCCAGCGCTTGCTTCAATCCCTCGGTTTTCCAGATGTCGGTGTGTATGGCCGAACCATGGGAAAAGGGGCTGATGCCCTTTTCCAGCCCCTCGGGATTGATATGGACGAGCAGGTCGAAGTCGTGCTTTTTCGCCATGGCGTCGCGGAACTGAATCATCTCGCGGAACTTCCAGGTCGTGTCGACGTGGAGCAATGGGAACGGCAGTTTTCCTGGGTGGAACGCCTTCAGGGCCAGGTGCAGCATCACTGCGCTGTCCTTACCGACGGAGTAGAGCATTACCGGATTCTCACACTCAGCGACCACTTCTCGCATGATGTGAATGCTCTCGGCCTCAAGACGCTGCAAGTGCGTCAGCATGTGTTTCCTCCTTCCTCTGCACTGGATCGTGATGCCACCGAGAATCCGATGCCCGGCCCAGTCACTCGAGGTGCGATTGCGTGTGGACGTTTATCGCCCACCTCTTTTTTAAGCCTTGTTACTTAAACTGGCTTTAAAGGTAGATCTCGCAATTGCATGAATCATCGTCCGTTTAGACTATTCGCAGTTCGAATGCTTTTAATACTATCGCCTTATCTTTAACCGCCAGTTGGCTGGGGCGATAGCGGTAGCTCCTGATCGACTGGCCCATTGCGCCGCAG
>NZ_JBGCUL010001039.1:0-1511 GCF_054177685.1 Pseudomonas sp. P5_A2_2 | reverse complement strand
GACGAAAGGCGGGCATTTTACGCAAAAACACCTCAGGGGCGAAGTGCCTCGCCAAAAGGGCTGTTCGGCACAGACCCGTCGGCGATTAACAACCGGGTTTACAGCGCGATTTGCTCTAAAGCCCCTACTCCCTCTGGGGAAACTCCTCCCTATACTGCGACTTAAGGTCGTATACAAATTTCAGACCTGTGACTTGCTTGGCCGCATTGGCCCGTAGGCGCTCCACTGGGGGGCGACGGTAAAGACAAGAGGAGTGACTGGCATGATCCATCACGTAGTGGGGCTTTTCACCCACCCTGACCAAGAATGGAAAGAAATCCGTGGCGACCAGGAGGAAAGCATCGGCCACATGTACCTGACCCATACGCTGATCCTTGCGGCGATCCCCGCCGTGTCTGCCTTTATTGGCACCACGCAGGTCGGCTGGGTCATCGGCAATCGGCCTCCCGTGATGCTGACCGTAGAAAGCGCGATATGGATGACAATCATGTCATACCTGGCGATGCTCGGGGGTGTAGCGGTAATGGGTGCATTCATTCACTGGATGGCCCGCACCTATGACGCCAACCCAAGCCTGGCCCGCTGCATTGCGTTCGCAACCTACACCGCTACGCCGCTGTTCATCGGCGGCCTCGCCGCCCTGTACCCGCACTTGTGGCTGGGGATGATCGTCGGCACCGCAGCTATCTGCTACACGGTGTACTTGCTGTACGTGGGCTTGCCGACATTCATGAACATTCCATCTGACGAGGGCTTCCTGTTTTCAAGTTCGGTGCTCGCCGTAGGCCTGGTGGTGCTGGTCGCCATCATGGCGTTCACCGTGATTGTCTGGGGACTCGGCGTGGGGCCGGTCTACACCAGTTAGCCGCTCATCACGGACAGTCGGCAACGACCGACACAGGCCGCCGCAAGGCGGCCTTTTCATTCTTCAGCAACGAGCAGGCACACGACCATTCGGTACCTTGGCGATTCGCAAGGCCCGAGGGTTGCGGCATACTCGACGTCTCTGGAGATCCATCGAGCATGCCCGAGCAACTCAATACCCGTGTCGAAGACTGTTTCCAACAAGCCGAATCCTTTTTCAAACGACCTTTCAAACGCCCCGTGGTGAGCCTCAAGCTGCGCGGGCAAAAAGCCGGTGTCGCRCATTTGCACGAGAACCTGCTGCGCTTCAATCCGCAGTTGTACCGGGAAAACACCGAAGACTTCCTCAAGCAGACCGTGGCCCATGAGGTCGCGCACCTGATCRCCCATCAGTTGTTCGGCGACCGCATTCAGCCCCATGGCGAAGAGTGGCAATTGATCATGCGCGGCGTGTACGAACTGCCGCCCAACCGCTGCCACACCTATGACGTCAAACGCCGCCGCGTGACCCGCTACATCTACAAATGCCCGTGCGTCGACAGCGACTTCCCGTTTTCCGCCCAGCGCCACAGTCTGGTTCGGCAAGGTCGGCGGTATTTGTGCCGGCGGTGTCGCCATACCTTGGTGTTCAGTGGGGAGATGCGGGT
>NZ_JBGCUL010001038.1:0-1512 GCF_054177685.1 Pseudomonas sp. P5_A2_2 | reverse complement strand
CCATGAACGCGGTGTACCGCGAAGCCATGGCTGACTGCGTTGCACGCCTGGTGGCCGACAAGGACAGCATCGCCGGTGTGATCATCACCTCGGCCAAGAAGACTTTCTTCGCTGGCGGCGACCTCAATGAACTGATCAAGGTCGGCAAGCCCGAAGCCAAAGCCTTCTACGACATGGTGCTGACCCTCAAGGGGCAGTTGCGCACCCTGGAAACCCTCGGTAAACCGGTGGTCGCGGCGATCAACGGCGCGGCACTCGGCGGCGGCTGGGAAATCTGCCTGGCCTGTCATTATCGCGTGGCACTGGACAATCCATCGGTGCAACTCGGCCTGCCGGAAGTCACCCTCGGCCTGCTGCCGGGCGGCGGTGGCGTGGTGCGCATGGTGCGTATGCTCGGCCTGGAAAAGGCCCTGCCGTATCTGCTCGAAGGCAAGCGGGTGCGGTCGCAACAGGCATTGCAGGCAGGGTTGATCGATGAACTGGCAGCGAATTCCGAAGAGTTGATGTCCAAGGCGAAGGCGTGGATTCTCGCCAACCCGACGGCGGTACAACGCTGGGATGTGAAGGGCTACCAGATTCCGGGCGGTACACCGTCAAGCCCTAAAGTCGCCCAGATGCTGGCGATTGCGCCGTCGATCCTGCGCAGCAAAACCCAGGGCACGATGCCCGCGCCGGAGAAAATCCTCTGTGCGGCGGTCGAGGGCGCCCAGGTGGATTTCGACACGGCGCACCTTATCGAAACCCGCTATTTCACTGAACTGACCACCGGACAGGTCTCGAAAAACCTGATTGGCACGTTCTGGTTCCAGCTCAACGAAATCAATGCCGGCGGCTCGCGGCCTCAAGGTTTTGAACCCTATGTCACCCGCAAAGTCGGCGTGCTCGGCGCCGGGATGATGGGCGCCGGGATTGCGTTTGTCAGCGCATCGGCCGGTATCGAAGTGGTGCTCAAGGACATCAACCGCGCTGCGGCAGAGAAGGGCAAGGCGCATTCGGCGGCGCTGCTGGACAAGAAAGTCGCTCGCGGACAAATGAGCATCGAGCAACGTGACACCGTTCTGTCCCGCATTCAAACCACCGAAAGCGATGCCGACCTGGCCGGTTGTGACCTGATCATCGAGGCCGTGTTCGAGGATCGGGATTTGAAGGCCAAGGTTTCGTTGGCGGCGCAGAAGGTCGTCGGCGCGGATGCGGTTATCGCTTCCAACACCTCGACCTTGCCGATCAGCGGCCTGGCGTGCGCCGTGCCCGATCAGAGCAAGTTCATCGGCCTGCATTTTTTCAGCCCCGTGGAGAAAATGCCGCTGGTGGAAATCATCAAGGGCGCCAACACCAGTGACGAAACCCTGGCCCGTGGCTTCGATTACGTCCTGCAAATCAGGAAAACCCCGATTGTGGTCAATGACAGCCGCGGTTTCTTCACCTCAAGGGTGTTCGGCACCTTCACCAACGAAGGCATCGCCATGCTGGGTGAAGGCATCAACGCGGCGATGATAGAGACTGAAGCGCGCA
>NZ_JBGCUL010001037.1:0-1517 GCF_054177685.1 Pseudomonas sp. P5_A2_2 | reverse complement strand
CCCGAAAACCTGCGCGGCACCTTTGCCGGGTTGATGGTCGATGATGTGATGGAGCACATCCGCAAGCTCGGCGTGTCGACCGTGGAGTTGCTGCCGATCCACGCTTTCGTCAATGACCAGCACCTGCTGCACAAGGGCATGACCAATTACTGGGGCTACAACAGCATCGCGTTCTTCGCCCCCGACCCGCGTTACCTGGCCAGTGGCAAGATCGCCGAATTCAAGGAAATGGTCGCGCACCTGCACGAAGCCAATCTGGAGGTGATCCTCGACGTGGTCTACAACCACACCGCCGAGGGCAACGAGCAAGGCCCGACCCTGTCCATGCGCGGTATCGACAATGCGTCCTACTACCGCCTCAAGCCCGATGACAAGCGCTTCTATATCAACGATTCCGGCACCGGCAACACCCTGGACCTGAGCCATCCGTGCGTGCTGCAAATGGTCACCGACTCCCTGCGCTACTGGGCCTCGGAAATGCATGTGGACGGCTTCCGCTTCGACTTGGCGACCATCCTCGGGCGATACCACGATGGCTTCGACGAGCGCCACAGTTTCCTCGTGGCCTGCCGCCAGGACCCGGTGTTGCGTCAGGTCAAACTGATCGCCGAACCCTGGGACTGTGGCCCCGGCGGTTATCAGGTGGGCAACTTCCCCCCGGGCTGGGTCGAGTGGAACGATAAGTTCCGCGACACCGTGCGCGCCTTCTGGAAAGGCGACGACGGCCAACTGGCGGACTTTGCCAGCCGCCTGACCGCGTCAGGCGAGATGTTCAATCAGCGTGGTCGCCGCCCCTATTCATCGGTGAACTTCGTCACCGCCCATGACGGCTTCACCCTCAACGACCTGGTGTCGTACAACGACAAGCACAACGAAGCCAACGACGAAAACAATCAGGACGGCAGCAACAACAACCTGTCCTGGAACCACGGCGTCGAAGGCCCCACCGACGATCCCGACATCAACGCATTGCGCCATCGGCAGATGCGCAATTTCTTCGCCACCCTGCTGCTGGCCCAGGGCACGCCGATGCTGGTGGCTGGCGACGAGTTCGCCCGCACCCAGGACGGCAACAACAATGCGTACTGCCAGGACAGCGAGATAGGCTGGGTCAACTGGGACCTCAGCGAAGACGGCAAGGCCCTGCTCAAGTTCGTCAAACGCCTGATCAAGTTGCGCCTGACCTATCCGATCCTGCGGCGCGGGCGTTTCCTGGTGGGTAATTACAACGAGGACATCGGCGTCAAGGACGTGACCTGGCTGGCGCCGGACGGCACGGAAATGACCACCAGACATTGGCACGATGCGCACAATCGTTGCCTGGGCATGCTGCTTGATGGTCGCGCCCAGGAAACCGGCATTCGCCGCAAAGGCGCCGACGCAACGTTGATGCTGGTGGTCAACGCGCATCACGACATCGTCAATTTCCGGCTACCGGAAGTGCCTGACGGTGGTTTCTGGACGTGCATGATCGACACCAACCAGCCGTCGATCCACGGCCAGGAGCGCTTCGAGTT
>NZ_JBGCUL010001036.1:0-1518 GCF_054177685.1 Pseudomonas sp. P5_A2_2 | reverse complement strand
GGAACATGGTGTTCAGCTTCGTGATGGCCTCGGTGAGCTTGGCCTGGCTGTTGACGCTGATCTTGTCAGTCATTGCGTCGCCCTCTTCGCTTCCAGCTCCTGAGCCTGCTGAATCAGCAGTGCCCGGCGATCCGCCAACTCGTTCGCCGCTTCAATCCTCATTTCAGTTTTCCTCTCGGCACTGACCTTCCGCATTTCCAGCATCGACGTCTTCACCAGCTGGAGCTTTTCGCGAATCGCCGGGGCCGGCCGGGTGACTGCGCTGGTGAGCAAGCCAGCCAGGGCGCGACCGTCCTCGGTGATCGGCTCAACGCTCAGATCGGCCAAGTACTTCTGCCCGTGTTCCCGCGGGATACGTTGCATTTGCACCGCCTTGGTGACGGCTTGGATACGACGGTTGGCGTCGAACCCGACAGAGACGTGCCAGTTGACCTGTCTCGCATCCTCTCGGGCCTGGCCTACGAACCGCTCGTAAGCGCTGATGAATGCCATGCGAGCGCCGACCTTGTCGCCGGCGTCGAGAACCGGTTTTGCAGCGGCCAGAGCCAGTTGGATTTCGTCGGTCAGTACCACGGTCTCGAATTCATCGTTGGTGGTCATCGCGATCGCCCAAGCTTCATCCTTGCCCGGGCGGCCATCGGCAGCCTGAACGCGCTGCAGAATGTCCGCCATGGTCAGCTTGCCTTTTACTTCGAAGCGGCAGGCCTTCAGCGCAGCGCGGATGTCCGATACGGGATAGGCGCACAGGTCTTCAGCCATGATTGCCGCCGTACCGGGGCTCATCTCCTGGCCCATGGCTTCGGCTGTTGCGATGATCGCAGCGGACAGACCAGCAACTTGGGCGTCGTTCATTTCAGAGGTATTCATTGCGCTCTCCCGACTGACGTCTGGTCAGAACCAATTGAGCGGCTTGCTCAGCGGCGGAAAGGTTCGCTTCGGTGCGTTCCATCTGGCGTGCAGTGGCGCCGTTGATCCGCTGACCGGTCACCCACTGGGTGTGGTAACTCTCGGCGTTCGCCAGCAATTCGTTGAGGCTGTGGCATTTGCGTAGAACTGCGGCATCGCTGGTTTTCAGGAAATGGGCTGCGACGTGGTGGGCGACGTCGGTACCGAGGCGGTCGACCAGTTGTCCGAGTTGGCCACCGACCTTGGCGTTCCACACCGGCCAAGTGCTGTAGCGCTTGCGGTAGGCCATGGCGTAATTCGCCCAGACCTTGAAGGTTTTGCAGGACTGGTCTTTGGGGCCCGGCATGTCGGCTGGAATATCAACCCGTGGAACGTCGGTGCGATCAACCACCAGCACCAAGTTGCGGGCCGGCTTGTCCGGGCCGTCCTGCAAGTCCTGACTGGTATCCTGATTGGTACCCTGATGATTGGTATCCTGATTTGTCGGAGATTTTTCCGACCCTGGCTCGGATTTTTCTCCGACCTTGATCGGATTTTTTTCCGAGGTAGATCGGATTTTTTTCCGACCTTTGTTCTGTGGTGGGGTCGGATATTTTTCCGACCCATCAAGCT
>NZ_JBGCUL010000039.1:0-15813 GCF_054177685.1 Pseudomonas sp. P5_A2_2 | reverse complement strand
GGCCTGATCGACCTGTGGAAACGCGGGGAAATGGTTCAGTACAGCCTGACCCTGGTCGAAGGCTGGAATTTCCGTCAGGTCCGCGCAGCGCTGGCCAAAGAAGAGAAGCTCGACCATAGCCTCGACGGTTTGAGCGACAGCCAGGTCATGGACAAGCTCGGTCATAGCGGGATTTTCCCGGAAGGGCGCTTCTTCCCTGACACTTATCGCTACGTGCGCGGCATGACCGATATCGAACTGCTGAAAACCGCTTACGAGCGCCTCGACGAAGTGCTCTCCAAGGAGTGGGAACAGCGCTCTTCCGACGTGCCGTACACCGAACCCTACCAGGCGCTGATCATGGCCTCGCTGGTGGAGAAGGAAACCGGGGTACCGCAGGAGCGCGGGCAAATTGCCGGCGTGTTCGTACGACGCATGGCGATGGGCATGYTGCTGCAGACCGATCCGACGGTGATCTACGGCCTTGGCGACCGCTACAGCGGCAAGCTGACCCGGGCTCATCTCAAGGAAGCGACGCCCTATAACACCTACATGAATGCGGGCCTGCCGCCTACGCCTATTTCGATGGTCGGTCGCGAAGCCATCCATGCGGCACTCAATCCGGTGGAGGGCAACAGCCTATACTTCGTGGCGCGTGGTGATGGCACTC
This sequence comes from Pseudomonas sp. P5_A2_2, assembly GCF_054177685.1. Lineage (NCBI taxonomy): Bacteria > Pseudomonadati > Pseudomonadota > Gammaproteobacteria > Pseudomonadales > Pseudomonadaceae > Pseudomonas > Pseudomonas sp. P5_A2_2. The sequence goes on along the minus strand of NZ_JBGCUL010000039.1, from coordinate 15,164 downwards.
ACGTGTTCTCCGACGACCTGGACGCTCACAACAATGCTGTGAAGGAGTTCCAGCTCAAGCGTCGCGCCGATTACCGCTCCAGCCCGGCGCCTGCCTCCACGCCCGAGACGCCGCCCACCGAGGCTGAGCAAACCGGTACGCAGGAGGCCAGGTCTTCGCAAGAGTTGACTCCGATCCCGGCCGCTTCACCGAACACGGCTCCCGAGGCGTTGCCGCAGGTGCCGGCGCAAGATCCTGCGCCAGCCCCTGAAGTGCCGGAACTCGATGCCAACGCACCGAAAAGCCCGCAATGACTCTGACTAAGGACTGCCTGTGACTGGCTTGTTTATTACGCTGGAAGGCCCGGAAGGCGCCGGCAAGAGCACCAACCGTGAATACCTGGCCGAGCGCCTGCGCGCCGCCGGCATCGAGGTGGTGCTGACCCGCGAGCCGGGTGGCACGCCGCTGGCCGAGCGCATCCGTGAAGTGCTGCTGGCCCCGGTCGACGAAGTCATGAACCCGGATACCGAGTTGCTGTTGGTGTTCGCGGCGCGTGCCCAGCACCTGGCCGAAGTGATTCGCCCGGCGCTGGCCCGCGGTGCCGTGGTCTTGTGTGATCGTTTCACCGATTCGACATACGCCTACCAGGGCGGCGGCCGAGGCTTGTCGCTGGAGCGCATCGCGACCCTTGAAACCTTCGTCCAGGGCGATCTGCGTCCGCACCTGACGCTGATTTTCGATCTGCCTGTCGAGGTGGGTCTGGCCCGCGCCAGTGCTCGCGGTCGTCTGGATCGCTTCGAACGCGAAGGCCAGGCCTTTTTCGATGCCGTACGCAAAGCCTTCCTCAAGCGGGCCGAGGCAGATCCGGCGCGTTATGTGCTGGTCGATGCTGCCCAGTCGCTGGCACAGGTTCAGCAATCACTGGATGCCTTGCTGCCGCGCCTGCTGGAGTTGAGCCGTGGCTGAGGCCTATCCGTGGCAGGAAACCCTCTGGCAGCACCTGGCCGGTCGCGCCCAGCATGCGCATGCTTACCTGCTGCATGGCCCCGTCGGGATCGGCAAGCGGGCACTGGCCGAGCGCCTGATGGCCAGCTTGCTGTGCCAGCGCCCGAACGCGCTGCAAGCCTGCGGTGAATGCAAATCCTGTCTGCTGCTCAAGGCTGGCAGCCACCCGGATAACTACATCCTGGAACCGGAAGAGGCCGACAAGGCGATCAAGGTCGATCAGGTTCGCGATCTGGTCGGTTTCGTGGTGCAGACTGCGCAGTTGGGCGGGCGCAAGGTGGTGTTGATCGAGCCGGCCGAGTCGATGAACATCAATGCCGCCAACGCCTTGCTCAAAAGCCTTGAAGAACCGTCCGGCGATACTGTTTTGTTGCTGGTCAGCCATCAGCCGAGCCGTTTGTTGCCAACCATCAAGAGTCGCTGCGTGCAGCAGGCCTGTCCGCTGCCGGGCGAGGCCATGAGCTTGAAGTGGCTGGCCCAGGCGTTGCCGGAGTGCTCCGAAGAAGAGCGCGTCGAACTGCTGACCCTGGCCGCCGGTTCGCCGCTGGCGGCAGTCAATCTCCAGGCCCAGGGCGTGCGTGAGCAACGCATGCAAGTGGTGGAAGGGGTAAAAAAACTCCTCAAGCAACAGCAGTCGCCGACGCAACTGGCCGAAGAGTGGAAAAACATTCCGATGTTGCGCCTGTTCGATTGGTTCTGCGATTGGTCGAGCCTGATCCTGCGCTATCAGTTGACCCAGGACGAAGCCGGCCTGGGCCTGACCGACATGCGCAAGGTCGTGCAGTACCTGGCGCAGAAAAGCGCCCAGGGCAAAGTCCTCGATATCCAGGACTGGATCCTCGCCCAAAGGCAGAAAGTCTTGAGCAAGGCCAACCTCAATCCGGCCTTGCTGCTGGAGGCATTGCTGGTGCAATGGGCGTCGTTGCCTGGCCAAAGATGACTGTCCGCGCCTAGACTCCGAATATCAGAACATCCGCCCGTCCCACCCATTCGATACAAGTTGCAGCCCTTTATGCTCGTAGATTCCCATTGTCACCTTGATCGCCTCGACCTGGCCGCCCACGACGGCTCCCTGGATGCCGCCCTTGATGCGGCCCGACAGCGCGGGGTAGGGCACTTTCTGTGTATCGGTGTCAGCGCGGACAACGCGGCCGACGTCAAGGCCCTGGCCGAACGTTATGACGACGTCGACTGCTCGGTGGGCGTGCACCCTCTGGATGTGCAGCCGGATGCCGCGCCGGCGCTGGACTGGCTGTTGCAGGAGCTCAATCACCCGCGGGTGGTCGCCATTGGCGAAACCGGCCTGGACTATCACTACGAGCCGGAAGCTGCAGAGTTGCAGCAGGAATCGTTCCGCCTGCACCTGCAGGCCGCGCGGCAGACCGGCAAACCGGTGATCATCCATACCCGTGGGGCCCGTACCGATACCCTGGACTTGTTGCGTGAAGCGGCGCTGCCCCAGGCGGGCGTATTGCATTGCTTTACCGAAGACTGGGAGATGGCGAAGGCTGCGCTGGACATGGGCTACTACATTTCCCTGTCCGGGATTGTCACTTTCCGCAATGCTGACGCATTGCGCGATGTGGCCAGCAAGGTGCCGGCCGACCGATTGCTGGTGGAAACCGACTCGCCGTACCTGGCGCCGATACCCTATCGCGGCAAGCCAAACCTGCCGCAGTACGTGCGTGAAGTCGCGGAATTTCTGGCAATGTTGCGTGGTGAGCCCTACGAGCGGTTTGCCGAGCAGACCACTGAGAACTTCAAGCGGTTGTTTCCGTTGGCGCATGTGAAATCAGTTTAGGGTTTGAAGCCGCTTTCGCGAGCAGGCTCGCTCCCACAAGGTTAAATCGCAGGCAAAAAAAACCCGGGTTCTGGGGGGTGAATCCGGGTTAAGACCATTAGGAGTAAAACAATGGCACGCGGTCCGTTGGTACCAATATCGGCGTGACACTTGGGGGAGATGCCCCGCCGACAGTTCAAGTATTGATCAGGATTGCGCCTAGTCCAGTTTGGTGGCCCGGGTTTTTAAACAAATTTGGAATACGTGCGCTTCGGAAGAGTTCTCATCAACCCGCAAACGTACGCGGAATGACCAGAAAGCGCAGATATGGTCGGATGATCCGTGCATTTTTGCGTAAGTTAGGCATAATACGCGGCTTCGAATTTTGACCCCGACAGACCTTTTCTTATGCATAAAGAACCTCGTAAGGTCCGTGAATTTCGTCGCCGCGAGCAGGAAATTCTCGATACCGCGCTCAAGCTGTTCCTCGAACAAGGTGAAGACAGTGTCACCGTCGAGATGATTGCTGATGCCGTCGGTATYGGCAAAGGCACGATCTACAAGCACTTCAAGTCCAAGGCGGAAATCTATCTGCGCCTGATGCTCGACTACGAGCGCGATTTGAACACACTGCTGCATTCGGCCGATGTCGACAAGGACAAGGAAGCCCTGTCCCGGGCGTACTTCGAATTCCGCATGCGCGATCCACAACGCTATCGCCTGTTCGACCGCCTCGAAGAGAAAGTAGTCAAGGGCAACCAGGTGCCGGAGATGATCGAGGAACTGCACAAGATCCGTGCCTCGAATTTCGAACGCCTGACCCTGCTGATCAAAGGCCGGATCAGCGAAGGCAAGCTGGAAGACGTGCCGCCTTACTTCCATTACTGCGCGTCCTGGGCGCTGGTGCACGGTGCCGTCGCGCTGTATCACTCGCCGTTCTGGAGCAATGTGCTGGAAGATCAGGAAGGTTTCTTCCAGTTCCTGATGGACATCGGCGTGCGCATGGGTAACAAGCGCAAGCGCGACACCGACACTTCCGGCAGCTGAGCCATTCAGTTGCCTTATTGCGCCATGATTTCGCTACTTGGCGCAGTGCCGCAGGAATATACTCAGGTAGAGGACTTGCTAAAACTTGATTTCTAAGTCAAGTTTTAGCGGCCCGATATTCTTCCGCCGGAGTGACCATGATCGTTGACCGTCAAGGCAGGCGTTTTCGCAACTTGCGAATCAGTCTGACCTCAGCCTGCAATTACGCTTGTACCTACTGTGTGCCCAATGGCAAGCGGCTGGTGGCTGCGCAGGATGAGTTGTCGGCCGAAGCCATGGCGCGCGGTGTGGCTTATCTGATTGAAGCTGCGGGGATCGAGCGTCTGCGCATTACCGGCGGCGAGCCGCTGGTCAGCCCGAAACTCGAGGCGTTCATGACGGCGGTCGGGAAGATGGGCCTGGAAGACATCAGCCTGACCACCAATGGCCAGTTGCTGGCGAAGAAACTGCCGCTGCTGGTGAACGCCGGCATTCGGCGCCTCAACGTTTCCCTCGATACCCTCGACGCCAGCGCGTTCCGTGCCATTGCCCGGGGCGGCGACCTGGCTACCGTGCTCAACGGCATGAACGAGGCCAGTGCGGCCGGCATGAAGATCAAGGTCAACATGGTGCCGCTGCGCGGGCAGAACCTCGATCAAGTGATGCCGCTGCTCGACTACTGTCTGGAGCGTGGTTATGAACTGCGCTTCATCGAGCTGATGCGCATGGGCCATCTGGCCAGCGATTCCAATGCTTTTCTGCAACAGTTCGTCAGCCTCAAGCAGTTGCTGAGCCTGATCGGCGAGCGCTATGAATACCTGCAGGCCGATGCCCCGGTCGATGCGACGGCCGTTCGCTATGAAATTCCGGGGCAAGGCTATTTCGGCGTGATCGCCAACGAGAGCGTGCCTTTCTGCCGGACCTGTTCACGCTTGCGTTTATCCTCCACCGGGTGGCTGCATGGCTGCCTGTCGTCGAGCAATCGCCATTACATCGGCGACCTGCTGGACAAGCCGCGCCATCAAGCACTGCCGGCCTTGCAGCGACTCCTGGTGAAAGCCTTGGGCGACAAGCAGGAAGTGGCGTTCTCTGGTGGTGCGACTGTCATGAAGATTATYGGCGGTTGAACCGGCCTCATCGCGGGCAAGCCACGCTCCCACAAGGTTTTGCGTAAACCCTGTGGGAGCGTGGCTTGCCCGCGATTGCGATTGATCAGGCGACGATCAACTTGAGCTGGCGCAAAAGCTGCATCCTACGGCCATTCGCCGGTTTTCCGACACCGGCCTCTGGAGGATAGGATGCGTAGCCTGGTTTTGCTGCTGGCCGTTTTGGCACTTGGTGGCTGCATGAACGTCAGCGATATGGCCGAAGGGACTCGTTACCATATGAGCGATGCGGGGTTACTCGATCACAGCGACAGCCGTCGCGTAAACAATCTGCGCATTCAACCGGACTCGTTCGTCTATATCGCCCAAGGCGCTTTCATGCCCCCAAGCAGCGACGTTTACCCACGGCCCAACGTGATTGCCGAAGTCGCGTTCGATGGCTTCGTCGAATACTTCCCGATGGTCCGCCGTGCCCGTACGCCCGAAGGCCTCGACCAGGCCATGGGCGAAGCCCGTGCCGCCGGCGCGCACTATTTGCTCTACACCCGGTTTGCCCGGTCTGACGACCGTATCGGCAACTCGGACGAGTGGCTGGATCAGGAAGCCCTGGATCGTCTCGGCATCGACAGCGGTATGATTCAGATCATGTTGATCGAGACCAGCACCCAGTATTTGATTGATACTGCAACCATCAAGAGTCGTGGCGGTTTACTGACGTTCCAMGATAAAAAACCCGAAGACCTGATGGGCCCGCCGCTGGAACAATACGCGCGCAGCCTGCTGGGGCTCAGCGACCAGTAATTTCAAGGAGAACGCCATGAGTGGCCCGCAAAAAGCCAACGACCTGCTGGGGCAAATCCCCAAGACCAAAGGCTTGCCGCCGGTGCACCTGTGGAACCCCGATTTCTGCGGCGACATCGACATGCGCATCGCCCGGGACGGCATCTGGTATTACCTGGGCACGCCGATCGGGCGCAAGCCGATGGTCAAGCTGTTCTCCACCATCATTCGCCGCGACGGCGATGATTATTTCCTGATCACGCCGGTGGAAAAGGTCGGCATCAAGGTCGACGATGCACCGTTCGTGGCGATTGCGGTGGACGTGGAAGGCGAGGGCGAGGCGCAGGTGTTGCGCTTTACCACCAACGTCGATGAAACCACCGAGGCCGGTGCCGGGCATCCGATGCGCGTGGTCATCGACCCGGTAACGCAAGAGCCAGCCCCTTACGTGCATGTGCGCAGCAATCTTGAAGCCTTGATCCATCGCAACGTGTTCTATCAATTGGTGGAACTGGCGGTGAGCCGCGAGATCGACGGCCAGCGCTGGCTCGGTGTATGGAGTGGCGGCGAGTTCTTCCCCATCGGTCTCGAACCCTGACACATAACAACACTGTGGGAGCGAGCTTGCTCGCGATGAGGGCATAACATTCAACATCCATGTTGCCTGTTACTCCGTCATCGCGAGCAAGCTCGCTCCCACAGTGGTTCTGTGGATTCAGTAAATTCAAATTGACATCCAATCGTATGATGATTAGCGTGAGCTCCCATCACGTACGGCTTTGAGGTGTCCATGTCCAGCAGCTTTCATGCTTCGACCGTTGACTGGCTGGGATGCTGGCTCGCCACGGGGCAGGTCAAGCCCGGTGAGTCACTCAAGGTCGAAGCCGACCTCGGCGAACAACTCGGCGTGAGCCGCACGGTCATCCGCGAAGCGATCAAAACCCTGGTTGCCAAAGGCATGCTCGAAGTCGGCCCGAAAGTCGGCACGCGGGTGTTGCCGGTGCGGCGCTGGAACCTCTTCGATCCACAAGTCGTCGGCTGGTTGTCGCGCAGCGGCTTGCCGGAAAACTTTGTCGACGATCTGCTCGACCTGCGCCGTACCATCGAACCGATGGCCGTGCGCTGGGCCTGCGAGCGCGCAACCGGCGAACAGGTGAACGCGATCCTGCTGGCCTGCAACGCGCTGGAACGGGCGGTGGACAGCGGCATCGATTACAACCGTGYCGACCAGCTCTTCCACGAGTGCATCCTCGCTGCCAGCCACAATCAATTCATCGAACAAATGGTTCCCGCCCTCGGCGCGTTGCTTGCGGTGGCCTTTGAAGTGTCCGCCGCCGACCCGGATGAACTGCGTCGCACCTTGCCGATTCACCGGGACYTGGCTGAGGCAATCGCGGCCCGAGATACCGCCCGGGGTGTCTGGGCCTGCATGACCCTGATCGATAACGCGGACCTGGCGATCAAGCGTTACTACCCGCAAGTCATGGCCGATAAAAAGGCCAGCTGACAACGAAAGTCCCCACATAAAAACAAGAACAAAGCAGGAGGTTTCATGACGTTGACGGCGGTTACCGGGCATCGGGCGAAACTGGGCGAAGGCCCGTTTTGGGATGCGCCGACCCAGGCGCTGTATTGGGTGGATATCGCGGGCAAACAGGCACTGCGGTTGATCGGCGCCAATGTGCAGATCTGGCAGATGCCGGAGCATGTGTCAGCCTTCATCCCCTGTGAAAGCGGCGATGCGCTGGTGACATTGAGTAGCGGTGTGTATCGCCTTGATCTCGACTCACCCGGCCTGGGACCGCGCCTGACGTTGTTCTGCGTAGCCGATCCGCAACCGGGCAACCGCCCCAACGAAGCCCGTTGCGACGCTCAAGGCCGACTCTGGCTCGGAACCATGCAAAACAACATCGGAGAACACGGTGAAGATATGCCCATCGTTCGCCGTTCGGGCGGATTGTTCTGTATAGATCGCGCCGGGCGGGTCGTGCCGCTGCTGCGTAACCTGGGTATTCCCAATACGCTGTTGTGGAGCGATGACGCCACCAGCGTGTATTTCGGCGACAGCCTCGACGGCACCTTGTATCGACATTTCATCCGTACCGACGGCGCCCTCGATGCGCCGCAGGTCTGGTTTGGTTCGCACGATCGTGGCGGCCCGGACGGTTCGGCGATGGATGCCGAAGGCTTTATCTGGAATGCCCGTTGGGACGGTAGCTGCCTGCTCAGGTTGAGCCCCGACGGCAAAGTCGATCGGATCATCGAACTGCCGATCAGCCGTCCCACCAGCTGCGTGTTCGGCGGTGCAGACCTGAAAACCCTGTACATCACCAGCGCAGCCAGTCCGCTGGGCCATCCGTTGGATGGGGCGGTGTTGTCGATTCCAGTGGATGTGCCTGGAAAGCATTGCACGCGTTTTGCTGGGTAAATCCCAAAATATGGGATGTAAATATATATATTGAGATTTTTCGCGGGCCAGGTTTATAGTCGGCCTCACCAGTTACATGCACTCACACTTAAAAAAACAAAACAGGTGAAGTGATGCAGCGAAGTTTCCCCGTGCTCCCTTGCGGAGCCAGTGTCTCAGAGCGTTTCCGAGCTGAAACGTTTTCGCGTTCTACTGTTTCCTACTCAACGCCTTTTGACCGGACATCGACAGATGACCGGTTTTCGTCGTGTTCTCGAACAGGAGTCTTGATCCATGGCTGAACCACTGTCATTGCCACCAGTACCCGAACCGCCCAAGGGCGAACGCCTGAAAAACAAGGTCGTATTGCTGACCGGTGCCGCCCAGGGCATTGGCGAAGCGATTGTGGCGACCTTCGCATCCCAGCAGGCCAGGTTGATCATCAGCGACATTCAGGCCGAGAAAGTCGAGAAAGTTGCGGCGCACTGGCGGGACAAAGGCGCCGATGTGGTGGCGATCAAGGCTGACGTTTCTCATCAACAGGACCTGCATGCGATGGCCAGGTTGGCAGTCGAACGACACGGCCGGATTGACGTGCTGGTCAACTGCGCCGGGGTCAACGTATTCCGTGACCCGCTGGAAATGACCGAGGAAGACTGGCGTCGCTGCTTTGCCATCGACCTCGATGGCGCCTGGTACGGTTGCAAGGCGGTGCTGCCGCAGATGATCGAGCAGGGCATCGGCAGCATCATCAACATTGCCTCCACCCATTCCTCCCACATCATTCCGGGCTGCTTTCCGTACCCGGTGGCCAAGCATGGCCTGCTCGGCCTGACCCGCGCACTGGGCATCGAATATGCGGCCAAGGGCATCCGCGTCAATGCCATTGCGCCGGGTTACATCGAAACCCAGATCAACATCGATTACTGGAACGGTTTCGCCGACCCCCACGCCGAACGCCAGCGCGCGTTTGACCTGCACCCGCCGCGTCGCATCGGTCAGCCGATCGAAGTGGCAATGACCGCCGTGTTCCTGGCCAGCGATGAAGCGCCGTTCATCAATGCTTCGTGCATCACCATTGATGGCGGGCGTTCGGTGATGTACCACGACTGAGTCATCGGGCTTTCAGGCGACTTGCTACGCCTGAAATCCAATCATCATACGATATGACTATTGGTAGTGCGGTTTTACCGCCCATTGGTTTACAAATAACGCTTTCAAAGAACGCTCAAGAACAATAACAAGGAGTCAGCTTATGAATCGTCGTCATGCTATCCGTTCCCTGTGCTGTGCCGCGTTGGCGGTCTCGGCGGTCAGCCTGAGCAGCACGCTGCTGGCGGCCGAGCAAGTGAAGATCGGTTTCCTGGTCAAGCAAGCGGAAGAACCCTGGTTCCAGACTGAATGGGCCTTTGCCGAAAAGGCCGGGAAAGAGAAGGGCTTCACCCTGATCAAGATCGCCGTGCCGGACGGTGAGAAAACCCTTTCCGCCATCGACAGCCTCGCGGCCAACGGCGCCAAAGGCTTTGTGATCTGCCCGCCTGACGTGTCCCTGGGACCTGCGATCATGGCCAAGGCCAAACTCAACGGGCTGAAAGTGATTGCCGTTGATGACCGTTTCGTCGATGCCAGCGGCAAGTTCATGGAGGATGTGCCGTACCTCGGCATGGCCGCGTTCGAAGTCGGCCAGAAGCAGGGCAACGCCATGGCCACCGAGGCGAAGAAGCGCGGCTGGGACTGGAAAGACACCTATGCGGTGATCAACACCTACAACGAACTCGACACCGGCAAGAAGCGCACCGACGGCTCGGTCAAGGCACTCGAAGACGCCGGTATGCCGAAAGACCACATCCTGTTCGCGGCCCTCAAGACCCTCGACGTGCCGGGTAGCATGGACGCCACCAACTCCGCCCTGGTGAAACTGCCGGGTGCGGCGAAGAACCTGATCATCGGCGGCATGAACGACAACACCGTGCTCGGCGGCGTACGCGCCACCGAGAGTGCGGGTTTCGCTGCGGCCAACGTGATCGGCATCGGTATCAACGGTACCGACGCCATCGGCGAGCTGAAGAAACCCGACAGCGGCTTCTACGGCTCGATGCTGCCAAGCCCGCACATCGAGGGCTACAACACCGCGAGCATGATGTACGAGTGGGTTACCACCGGCACTGAACCGGCGAAATTCACCGCCATGGACGACGTGACGCTGATCACCCGCGACAACTTCAAGCAGGAACTGGAAAAGATCGGCCTGTGGAACTGACGGCCGTTTGATTTCAGCGGCGGCCTCGGCGACGGGGCTGCCTGACCGGTTTGAAGAGGTGGGTTATGCACGCGCAAACAAATACACAACAACACAGCGGCAGCTTGCGCTTCAACGGGATCGGCAAGACCTTTCCCGGGGTGTAGGCGCTGGACAACATCAGCTTCGTCGCCCATCCGGGGCAGGTTCATGCCTTGATGGGCGAGAACGGTGCCGGCAAGTCGACGCTGCTGAAAATCCTCGGCGGGGCCTATACGCCCAGCAGCGGTGCCTTGCAGATCGGCGAACGGGCGATGGACTTCAAGTCCACCGCCGACAGCATCGGCAGTGGCGTCGCGGTGATCCACCAGGAGCTGCATCTGGTGCCGGAAATGACCGTGGCGGAGAACCTGTTTCTGGGGCATCTGCCGGCCAGTTTCGGCCTGATCAACCGCGGTGCCCTGCGCCAGCAGGCACTGGCCTGTCTCAAGGGCCTGGCCGATGAAATCGACCCGCAAGAGAAAGTCGGGCGCCTGTCCCTCGGCCAGCGGCAATTGGTGGAAATCGCCAAGGCGTTGTCCCGTGGCGCCCACGTGATTGCCTTCGACGAACCCACCAGCAGCCTTTCGGCGCGGGAGATCGAGCGCTTGATGGCGATCATCGGCCGGCTGCGGGACGAGGGCAAAGTGGTGCTCTACGTGTCCCATCGCATGGAAGAGGTGTTTCGCATTTGTGATGCTGTGACGGTGTTCAAGGACGGGCGATACGTGCGCACGTTCGAGGACATGGGCCAGTTGACCCACGATCAACTGGTCACCTGCATGGTCGGTCGTGACATTCAGGACATCTACGATTACCGCCCCCGTCAGCGTGGCGCGGTGGCGTTCAAGGTCGACGGTTTGCTTGGGCCGGGGTTGCGTGAGCCGGTGAGTTTCGAGGTGCACAAGGGCGAAATCCTCGGGCTGTTCGGGCTGGTCGGTGCCGGTCGCACCGAGCTGTTGCGCCTGCTCAGCGGCCTGGCGCGCAACAGCGCCGGACACCTGAAGCTTCGTGGCCATGAGCTGAAGCTGCGTTCACCCCGGGACGCGATTGCCGCCGGGATCCTGTTGTGCCCCGAGGACCGCAAGAAGGAAGGCATCCTGCCGCTGGCCAGCGTCGCCGAGAACATCAACATCAGCGCACGCGGCGCCCATGCCACCTTCGGCTGCTTGTTGCGCGGCCTGTGGGAGAAGGACAACGCCGACCAGCAGATCAAGGCGCTCAAGGTGAAAACGCCCCATGCCGGGCAGCAGATCAAGTTTCTTTCCGGCGGTAATCAGCAGAAGGCCATTCTCGGCCGCTGGCTATCGATGCCGATGAAAGTGTTGCTGCTTGACGAACCCACCCGCGGCATCGACATCGGTGCCAAGGCCGAGATCTACCAGATCATCCATAACCTGGCGGCCGAGGGGATCGCGGTGATTGTGGTGTCCAGCGACTTGATGGAAGTCATGGGCATTTCCGACCGCATCCTGGTGCTGTGCGAAGGCGCCCTGCGTGGCGAGCTGAGCCGCGAACAGGCCAACGAATCCAACCTGCTGCAACTGGCTTTGCCGCGCCAACGCGCCGACGGCGTGGCGAACTGAGAGGTGACTATGATGACAACCCAAGACAACACCCTGCCAACCACCCGCAAACCGCTGGACCTGCGGCGCTTCCTCGATGACTGGGTGATGCTGCTGGCGGCCGTCGGCATCTTTGTCGCCTGCACTTTGCTGATCGACAACTTCCTTTCACCGCTGAACATGCGTGGCCTGGGCCTGGCGATTTCCACCACCGGGATCGCGGCGTGCACCATGTTGTATTGCCTGGCGTCCGGGCATTTCGACTTGTCAGTGGGCTCGGTGATTGCCTGCGCCGGGGTGGTCGCGGCGGTGGTGATGCGCGACACCGACAGCGTGTTTCTCGGAGTCTGTGCGGCGCTGGTGATGGGGCTGATCGTCGGGCTGATCAACGGCATCGTGATTGCCAAGCTGCGGGTCAACGCGTTGATCACCACGCTGGCGACCATGCAGATCGTGCGCGGCCTGGCCTACATCTTCGCCAATGGCAAAGCGGTGGGGGTGTCCCAGGAGTCGTTCTTCGTCTTCGGTAACGGCCAGTTGTTCGGCGTGCCGGTACCGATCCTGATCACCATCGTCTGTTTCCTGTTCTTCGGCTGGCTGCTGAACTACACCACCTACGGGCGCAACACCATGGCCATCGGCGGCAACCAGGAAGCGGCGCTGCTGGCCGGTGTGAATGTCGACCGGACCAAGATCATCATCTTTGCCGTGCACGGCGTGATCGGTGCCTTGGCCGGGGTAATCCTGGCGTCGCGCATGACCTCCGGCCAACCGATGATCGGCCAGGGTTTCGAGCTGACGGTGATCTCGGCCTGCGTGTTGGGCGGGGTTTCGTTGAGTGGCGGGATCGGCATGATCCGGCACGTKATTGCCGGGGTACTGATTCTGGCGATTATCGAGAATGCGATGAACCTGAAGAACATCGATACGTTTTATCAGTATGTGATTCGGGGTTCGATTCTGCTTCTGGCCGTCGTGATTGACCGCCTGAAACAGCGCTGACACCCATTACACCTGTGGGAGCGAGCTTGCTCGCGATGGCGGAGTGTCAGCCAGCATTTATGTTGGATGTGCCGGCCTCATCGCGAGCAAGCTCGCTCCCACAGTGATTTGTGTCGTGCACAAATATTGTCAGTGCCCTAATCCCTGTGGGAGCGGGCTTGCCCGCGAAGAGGCCCTGATATTCTCCGCCTGAGTTGCTGTCCCCAAACAGCAACTATTGGCTGTCGGCGCCCTCATCACCCGAGTCACCGCTGGTGGTCGAGCCAAGTCCACCACTGTTGGGTGTTTTGCTGCCTGGCAAACTCATACCACCCTGACGTCCCGCATCTTTGCCTTGAGCCCGCGGGTCGGTGCCGGTGTAGGGCGGCAGGTTTTTGTCGATCGTCGTGCCATCGGTGTTCATGCCTGGAGCACTCTGGATCGCCGGTGCCCTGGGCTTTTCCACCGGGTTGGTCGGGCCGGTGCTCGAGCCGATGGTCCCGGCGAACGCGGCAGAAGACAGCAGGGCGGCGAGGGTGAGGGCGATCAACCTGGACAGGATCATGGTGTTGTCTCCAACGGGTAGAGTCCTTACCTGATTAGTCCGCTCTCGATCCGGATGGGTGCATTGTTAGCGACGAACGGCTCAGGCCTGTTCCAATGTCCTGACCGCTGTGGCTCTACGCCAGATCAAACGGCCCAGGGTGATCAGCCAGTTGAGCGCAGCCACCGCCAGCACCGTGAGCAACAACGTGGTCATGCCTTGTTCGACGATGATTTTTCCGGCCAGCAAAGGAAAGCCGAATACGCCGATGAAGTACGACAGGCTGAACAGCAACAAGGATTGCGCGGTGGTGCCGTTCGGCGCTTCATTGGCGGCCAGGCCGTTGATCACCGAGTAGGTCAGGCCGTAACCGATCCCGAGCATCACTGCCGCGAGCACGTAGCTGAAGCTGCTGTCGACGACAAAACCGAACATCACGATCGATGCCAGCATCAGCCCCGAAAGCAGGCACGATGCACGCAATGGATCGCGCTTGACCACGAAACCGGCAACCAGCATGCGGCCGCTGATCGCCGCGCTCATGAAGCCGAGGAAGAACAGCGAATAGTCGAGCGAACGCGCCACCGCATAACTGGTTTGAAAACTCGACAGACCGCCGAACACGCAGCCTCCCAGACCGACCATGATGATCGGGAAAACGGCTCTGGACGACAGCACCTGACCTGCTGCGCGCCAGGAAATCCGCGACACGCTGGTCGATGGCATATGGGCCTGTTTCAATTGCCGGTCCAGTCGCCAGAACAGCAGTACACCGATCAGGCTGGCCAGTGCCGCCAGATAAAACGCCGCAGTCACCGGATAACCGAGGGCGCTCGCCGCGCGGCCGAGCAACGGGCCACTACCAATCCCGGTCATCATGCTGCCCGACAGCAGGGCGAAGTATTTGGCGCGCTGTGCAGGTGTCACCAGGCTTGCCACGATGATCGGACCGAGGGTGTAGAACACGCCCCAGCCCAGTCCCAGCAGCAGGCCGAAAAACAACAGCAGATGGCCAAAGCCCGGGGTCAGGGCGAAGCCCAGGCTGGCCGCTACCAGCAAAACACCGAACAGCGCCACCGATCGGGCGGCACCGAGCGAATCGGACAAATGACCGGAAACAATCACCGCCGCAAAAGTGCTGAGCATCGCCGCTGAAATCACACTGCCGGCGTCGTGCTCGTTGCCACCGCGAGAACCGATCAGCAACGACAGCAAAAACGTCGAACCGTAGGACAGCGACAACAGGTAACTGGCGAGGCAAAACAGGCCGAACAACTTGCTTGAGACAGGAGGTGTTGCGGTAGACATGGCGCGGTTCCTTGGCCGGATAAATGAGCAGCGCGGCTATCTAATCACGCAGTGCCCGAATGTTAGGTCCGAGGTTATCGATGCCAGGGTTAGTGTTGGCCGGAGTAAAGCTTCCAGACACTTTGTGGCGGATCAGCTTTTGTGGCGAGGGAGCTTGCTCCCTCGCCACAGGCAAGCCCCCTCGCCACAAGTACCGCGCCGACTTAGTATGGCGTTTTCCACTTTTGACAAGGCACGTCCATGACGATCGAAATCCGCCCGGCGACCCCCAGTGACGCACCGCAAATCCTCGCGTTCATCACTGAACTGGCCGACTACGAGCGTGCCCGCCATGAAGTCATCGCCAGTGTTGCCGACATCGAACGCAGCCTGTTCAGCGAAGGCGCCACCGCCCATGGCCTGATC
>NZ_JBGCUL010001035.1:0-1519 GCF_054177685.1 Pseudomonas sp. P5_A2_2 | reverse complement strand
CGCGCACGCAGTACGAAGAACAACGCAAGTCGCTGGAACATCAGCTCGGCGAAGCGCAAGAGGCCAACAGCGAACTGCACCAGCAATACGAATTTCAGAGCCTGGCGCTGACTCAGGAGTCCGAGGCCCTGCACGAAACCCGCGCCATGCTGCAAACGGAGCAAACCCGCAACGCCGGACTGAACCAGGCGCTGGCCGATTTTGAATTGCGCTTGAGAGACAAGGACGAGCAGATCCGCTCCCTTGAAGAAAAACACCTGCACACTCGCGACGCACTGGAGCACTACCGCAATGCGGTCAAGGAACAGCGCGAACAGGAAATGAGTCGCCACGAAGGCCAGGTGCAACAGATACAGATGGAACTGCGCCAGGCACAACAAAGCGCACTGGTACGCCAGGATGAAATCACCCAGTTGCACCGTGACAATGAACGCTTGCTGACTGAAAACCGCGGCACGCTGCGCGAGCTGAGCCTGCTGCAAGAACAGCTCAAGCAAAGCAATAGCCGTCAGGATCAGTTGCTGGAACAGGCCACTCGCGTCGACGGCGAACGCACCCTCCTCCAGGAACGCCTGCGTGTTGCCCTGCTGGAAAGCCAGGCACTCAAACAGAACGTCGATGAGCAGTCGCAGCTCAACAAGTCACTGGAAATGGATCTGGCCAAGACCCGGGTGGATCTCGAAGAGCGCGTACGTCTGGCCGCGACCCTTGCGGCAGCGGCAGACGCAGCGAAGGACGATTAACCGGCGACCGGCGTACGCATGGTGACGAACTCTTCGGCGGCCGTCGGATGCACCCCGATGGTTTCGTCGAAGTCGCGCTTGGTGGCGCCGGCCTTCAAGGCAATCGCCAGGCCCTGGACGATTTCACCGGCGTCCGGGCCGACCATGTGACAACCCAAAACCTTGTCGGTCCTGGCGTCCACCACCAGCTTCATCAGCGTGCGCTCCTGGCATTCAGTCAGGGTCAGCTTCATCGGCCGGAAGCGGCTTTCGAAGACCTGCACGTCGTGGCCGGCTTCGCGGGCCTCTTCTTCGGTCAGACCGACAGTGCCGATGTTTGGCAGGCTGAACACCGCCGTCGGGATCATCTTGTAATCCACCGGACGATACTGCTCTGGCTTGAACAGGCGCCGTGCAACCGCCATGCCTTCAGCCAGCGCCACCGGTGTCAGCTGAACACGACCGATCACATCCCCCAGCGCCAGGATCGAYGGCTCGGCGGTCTGATACAGCTCATCGACCTCGACAAAGCCTTTCCTGTCGAGTTTGACCCCGGTGTTTTCCAGCCCGAGATTGTCCAGCATCGGACGACGGCCTGTGGCGTAGAACACGCAATCAGCTTCCAGTTGGCGACCATCCTTGAGCGTGACCTTCAGGCTGCCATCGGCCTGCTTGTCGATGCGCTCGATGTCCGCATTGAATTGCAGGTCCATGCCGCGCTTGGTCAACTCTTCCTGCAAATGTTTGCGCACGGATCCGTCGAAACCGCGCAGGAACAGTTCACCGCGATACAGCAG
>NZ_JBGCUL010001034.1:0-1521 GCF_054177685.1 Pseudomonas sp. P5_A2_2 | reverse complement strand
GTTCCAGCAGAACTCCATCTGCATTGGCACGATGAAGACACCAGGTGCGCCTACCGATGCGGCGCTGACCAGGGCGGTTAGGAAAGTGACCGCAATCATGGCCSAGCCGTAGTGAATGTTACGTCGGGCGAGAACTGTCGAGAGCCATCCGGAAATCATAAGTGCTCCTATTGCTGGCGGAATGTGGCGCTCGTCGCCACTTACGGTTTCGAAGAGAAAGGCAATGAGAATTACCGAGTGATCAACTACGTCACAGGGGCTTCGTAGTCCGCCGGCAGGACCAGCTAAGGGTCAGTCTATGGATTTCTGGCTGTAGAAAATGACTGTTTCTGGATGATTCGTGCCAACTTCAGTCGCGCGTTCGCGTACGGTGTTTCACTCGCCGCTGTAAGGAGATCCGATAAACCGCGTGGAATGGCGTTCGACCAACCGAATCCAAGGGGTAGAAATGCTTTTGCACCTCGGATCGGCAGAGAAGGCGCGCAGATCGATCACCGCGGCTGCATCTCCTAATCCAGTTTTGCGCAGAAAGAACGCCGCATGGCCAGGCGCAATAACGTCAGTTACGAAGTAGAAGTAGCGATCGAATACTTTGTCGCGCCCCGGCCCTGGCTGTGCGGGCGCCAGCCGACCCGGAGCCCACGCGTCAGCGAACTGTATGATCGCGTTGGCTTGGTTGATGACTCGCACTGTTGTCGACGTAGAGTCGACCAAGGTAGGAACCTTTCCGGCCGGGTTCAGCGCCAGGTACGCCGGGGCGCGATGCTCAAGTGCTCGCAGATTCAGCAGACGTGCCGTGTATGGCACGCCTGCTTCTTCCAGCGCGATTGCAGCTGCCGGTTTGGGCTCCGTACAGTTCTATAACTGTGTTCATCGTGCGTTCCGTCGCGCGCGATCTGGTCAGGCACGCACAACCTCAAGACGCGGGGTTGGGGAGACAGCGGTGCCATTGGGTTGTCCAGTGTTGAACAGCCCAAGCAACCAGCCCTTAGAGCTCTTTAAGCACCAGGCAAGAAAGGTCGTATAGCGGTGGCGGAAATATCTGGCGGTGTCAGTCGGCGATTCGTCGTTGAGCCGCCTATGTAGCGCTCGGCGATCTTCCAGCCGTTATCGGTCTCGCGAAGTCGATCAAGCATCGGAGAATACATCCAGATCATCGGTAGGTAATCGCTCTCAGTCAGCTCGCCGTCGCTCATTTTCGGAGCATCTTCCGGAACCGCATAGCGCACAAGAAGGTTGTGATATCGGACTGCAACGAGCCCGTTTTCTTCTTCATCAACAATGTGGCCCAAGCCGCAACGACTGACTCCTGGAACCAGATAGGGATAGATTTCGGTGAGGAAATGGCGGATGTTGGGTCCACCGCTAACTTCACCCTTGAAATGTATGACCTTTGCGTCGGCCGTAAAGGAACTGATCATTTCCTCAAGATCCCACGTCTCGAAGAGCCAGTTGACTCGGTTGACGAAATCTACTGCACTCGCTCGCTTATCAGGATCAATTCGGCGCGCGGCAACTACC
>NZ_JBGCUL010001033.1:0-1521 GCF_054177685.1 Pseudomonas sp. P5_A2_2 | reverse complement strand
ACGCTGCTGATCATCGATATCGGCGTGATCCGTGAACTGGCGATCGGCGCATCCATCGGTGTGGCGGTAATCGTGTTCACCAACCTGATCCTGCTGCCGGTGGCGATTTCCTATGTCGGCATCAGCAAGCGTGCGGTCGAACGCAGCAAAAAGGACGCGCATCGCGAACATCCGTTCTGGCGCCTGCTGGCGAATTTCGCCAGCGCCAAAGTCGCACCGGTGTCCATTCTGCTGGCGCTGATCGCCTTTGGCGGCGGTCTCTGGTACAGCCAGAACCTGAAAATCGGCGACCTCGACCAGGGTGCCCCGGAGTTGCGTCCGGACTCGCGCTACAACAAGGACAACAACTTCATCATCAATAACTACTCGACCAGTTCCGATGTGCTGGTGGTGATGGTCAAGACCAAGGCTGAAGGCTGCTCGCGCTACGAAGCCATGGCGCCGATCGACGAGCTGATGTGGAAGATGCAGAACACCGAAGGCGTGCAATCGGCGATTTCCCTGGTGACTGTGTCCAAGCAAATGATCAAGGGCATGAACGAAGGCAACCTGAAATGGGAAACCCTGTCGCGTAACCCTGATGTGCTGAACAACTCCATCGCCCGCGCTGACGGCCTGTACAACAACAGCTGTTCCCTGGCGCCAGTGTTGGTGTTCCTCAACGATCACAAGGCCGAAACCCTGGATCGTGCGGTGCATGCGGTGCAGGCGTTCGCCAAGGAAAACAACAAGGAAGGCCTGGAGTTCATCCTCGCTGCCGGTAACGCCGGGATCGAGGCGGCCACCAACGAGGTGATCAAGAAGTCCGAGCTGACCATCCTGATCCTGGTGTACATCTGCGTCGCGGTCATGTGCATGATCACCTTCCGTTCGTGGGCGGCGACCTTGTGCATCGTGCTGCCGCTGGTGCTGACGTCGGTACTCGGCAACGCCCTGATGGCCTTCATGGGCATCGGCGTGAAAGTGGCGACCCTGCCGGTCGTGGCGCTCGGGGTGGGGATCGGCGTGGACTACGGCATCTACATCTACAGCCGCCTGGAAAGCTTCCTGCGTGCCGGCCTGCCGCTGCAAGAAGCGTACTACCAGACGCTGAAGTCCACCGGTAAGGCGGTGCTGTTCACCGGTCTGTGCCTGGCCATCGGCGTGTGCACCTGGATCTTCTCGGCCATCAAATTCCAGGCCGACATGGGTCTGATGCTGACCTTCATGCTGTTGTGGAACATGTTCGGTGCGCTGTGGCTGTTGCCGGCACTGGCGCGGTTCCTGATCAAGCCGGAGAAACTGGCGGGGCAGAAGGGCAACTCGTTGTTCGCCCACTGATCGATCTCTGGAACAAAAAAGCCGCAACCTCAAGGTTGCGGCTTTTTTTGCTCGCTGGCTTTACATAAGTACCTGTGGGAGCGAGCTTGCTCGCGATAGCGGTGTATCAGTCAATGCAAGTATCGAATGTTCAACCGCCATCGCGAGCAAGCTCGCTCCCACAGGGTTCTTTGGTCGTTATGAAGGATCGCTACCCAGCAC
>NZ_JBGCUL010001032.1:0-1522 GCF_054177685.1 Pseudomonas sp. P5_A2_2 | reverse complement strand
GGCCTGGCCGTTGGCGTATGCCTGGCCGGTGCAACAGGTGGGGCCGGATCATCAGCCGGACGCTTTGCCTGATCAGCCGACATTGCTGCTGGTGCGGCGAGCGGAGGACTGGAGTGTGAGGTTTTCCGAACTGAGTCCGTTGGCGTGGCGGTTGTTGCAGAGAATTGACGAGTTTCCCGAAGTGACCGGGCGTGAACAGTTGCAAGGATTGGCGGTCGAGGCGGGGCAGGTTGGTTCATCGGAGTTTTTCGAGGGTGGTCTGAGGTTGTTGCGGCAGATGCATGGGGAAGGGGTTGTCGGGGTTGTTTGATCTTCTTTGACCTTGGCGGCCTTCAGGCCGACCAGGTTCTTGGCAGACTGGGTACATATCCGTTGCTGCGTTAACGGCGGCTGGCGATTTCGCCCTGACGGCGCCCTGATAGCAGCCCAATCTCTTGCAGGTATACCCGGATCAATTGTAGGAGCGAGCTTGCTCGCGAGACGGCCTGCCAGCCGGTCGAAATCTTGCTGATGTACTTAGTACCTGTGAGCGAGCTTGGTCCGGGCGGTGTTCCGACGATAGCGGCCTGCCAGCCGACCATTCTATACAGCTGCTCTGGCATTCCTCGCTCCGAACCGAAAATGTCTACACCGGCAATCTCAACTCCGCACACAACCCGCCACCCTCACGATTGCTCAAGGTCAACGACCCTCCAATCGCGACCGCCAATTGCTGGGCGATCGCCAGCCCCAGCCCGGTGCCGCCGGTGCTGCGGTTGCGGGAATTTTCCACGCGATAGAACGGTTCCATCACTTGCTTGAGTTCTTCTTCAGCGATGCCCGGACCGCGGTCGAGGATCTTGATCGACAGGTTGCCATCGGCCTGTTTTTCCACTTGCAACTCGGCAGCACCGGCAAACTTCAATGCGTTGTCCGTGAGGTTGACCAGCACCCGGCGCAAGGCGTGGGGGCGGGTGTCGATGATGGTGGCGCTTTTGCCTTCGAGCTGCACGTCCTTGCCCATGTCCTGGTAGTCGAACACCAGKCTGTCGAGGAACGAGTCGAGATCGGTGCGGCGGCTTTCTTCGGTGGCACCGTGGATGCTGCGGGCGTAGGCGACGCCTTCGCGGACCAGGTGTTCCATCTCGCCCAGGTCGTTCAACAGTTTGTCTTTTTCGCTAGAGTCGTCCATGAACTCGGCGCGCAGTTTCATGCGGGTGATCGGGGTTTGCAGGTCGTGGGAGATCGCCGCGAGCAACTGCATGCGTTCCTTCAGATAGGCCGCGATGCGTGCCTGCATCGAGTTGAAGGCCTTGGCGGCGTGGGCGACTTCGGTCGGGCCTTTTTCGTCCAGGAGTACTGGGTGTGCGTTGGGGTCCAGGGTTTCGACGGCACCGGCGAGGCGGGTGAGGGGGCGGATGGCGATCCTGACCGCCAGCCAGGAACAGGCAAGCATCAGCGCCAGTTGCCCGAGCAGCACGATGGGCAGCCAGGGCGACAACGGGACCATCGCCGGGCGGACGTCGATGGTCAGCGGGCTGCC
>NZ_JBGCUL010001031.1:0-1523 GCF_054177685.1 Pseudomonas sp. P5_A2_2 | reverse complement strand
GATCTACGCCTGCCACGAGAGTGAAATCGCCAACCCCAATGATTTCCTGACGATGCGTGCGGGTCGTCAGCCCATGATCATCACCCGCGATGGCAACAATCAGCTTCACGCGCTGATCAACGCTTGTCAGCATCGGGGCGCGACCCTGACTCGCGTCAGCAAAGGCAACCAGTCCACCTTCACCTGCCCGTTCCACGCCTGGTGTTACAAAAGTGACGGCCGCCTGGTCAAGGTCAAGGCCCCGGGGGAATACCCGGAAGGCTTCGACAAGGCTACCCGCGGCCTGAAGAAAGCACGGATCGAGAGCTACAAAGGCTTCGTCTTCATCAGCCTGGACGTCAACGGCAGCGACTCGCTGCAAGACTACCTCGGCGATGCAAAGGTGTTCTTCGACATGATGGTCGCCCAGTCTCCTACCGGCGAGCTGGAAATACTGCCCGGCAAGTCGACCTACAGCTACGACGGCAATTGGAAACTGCAGCACGAAAACGGTCTGGACGGTTATCACGTCAGCACCGTGCACTACAACTACGTCTCCACGGTGCAACATCGCCAGCAAGTCAATGCCGCCAACGGCGGCGGCTCCAGCACACTGGACTACAGCAAACTGGGTGCCGGTGATGCGGAAACCGACGATGGCTGGTTCTCGTTCAAGAATGGCCACAGCCTCTTGTTCAGCGATATGCCCAACCCGACTGTGCGCGCCGGTTATGCCAGCGTCATGCCGCGCCTGGTGGAGGAATACGGCCAGCAGCAGGCTGAGTGGATGATGCACCGTCTGCGCAACCTCAACATCTACCCAAGCCTGTTCTTCATGGATCAGATCAGCTCGCAACTGCGTATCGTGCGTCCGGTAGCCTGGAACAAGACAGAAATCACCAGCCAGTGCATCGGCGTCAAGGGTGAGTCCGACGCGGACCGGGAAAACCGCATTCGCCAGTTCGAAGACTTCTTCAACGTTTCAGGCATGGGAACCCCCGACGACCTGGTGGAGTTTCGTGAAGCCCAGCGCGGCTTCCAGGCACGCCTTGAGCGCTGGAACGAAGTGTCCCGCGGCAGTGAAAAATGGGTCGAAGGCCCCAATCCCAACAGCGAGGTCCTGGGCATCAGCCCGGTACTGACCGGCACCGAGTTCACCCATGAGGGGCTCTACATCAATCAGCATGGGTCCTGGCAGCGTTTCCTTCTGCAAGGTCTGGAACAAAAAGCCCTGAAGTTGAAGGAGGTGTGAAATGAGTGCACTACAACATTCCATCGAGCAGTTCCTCTACCGCAAAGCCGAACTGTGCGATCAGCAGGATTGGGACGCCTACATCGCCCTCTTCGATGAGCAGAGTGAATTCCACCTGCCGCAATGGGAATCGGAGCATGTGTACACCACCGACCCCAAGCGCAGCATGTCGCTGATTTACTACTCGAACCGCTCTGGTCTTGAAGACCGGGTGTTTCGTCTGCGCACGGGTAAATCGGCGGCGTCAAACCCGATGCCGCGCACCCTGCACCAGATCAGCAATGTGCGAATC
>NZ_JBGCUL010001030.1:0-1524 GCF_054177685.1 Pseudomonas sp. P5_A2_2 | reverse complement strand
ACCTGTGGGAGCGAGCTTGCTCGCGATGGGGGCATTTGATTCAGCATTAATATTGACTGATAGACCGCTATCGCGAGCAARCTCGCTCCCACAGGGATTTTGTATTGGCTTTAGGTGGGCGTTATCCAGCAAAAAGGGGCCAAAACCCACGGTTTATGGCAAACTTCGCGCCTATAAACACCGGCCCCGCGGTTTTGAGCCTTCACGGTAACGGGCAGGTCGGAATAAAGCGATGCCAGGTTTGCGTCCCCCGGACGGGAATAGACCCTTTGTGTATTGGTACGTCGGTGCCAATGCTTTCTGCCTGAACAGATTAGAGACACGACCATGCATAACGTCGTCATCAGCGGCACCGGCCTGTACACCCCGGCCAACAGCATTTCCAATGAAGAGCTGGTGCAGTCTTTCAATACTTACGTCGGGCAATTCAACGCCGACAACGCCGATGCCATTGCGCGCGGTGAAGTGCAGGCATTGACCGAATCCAGCGCTGCGTTCATCGAAAAAGCCTCCGGCATCAAGAGCCGCTTTGTCATGGACAAGGACGGCATCCTTGACCCGCAGCGCATGGCGCCACGCCTGCCGGAACGTTCCAACGACGAATGGTCGGTGCTCTGCCAGATGGCCATCGGCGCGGCCGAACAAGCCTTGCAGCGTGCCGGCAAGACCGCAGCGGACATCGACGGCGTGATCGTCGCCTGCTCCAACCTGCAACGCGCTTACCCGGCCATTGCCATCGAAGTCCAGGAAGCGCTGGGTATCCAGGGTTTCGGTTTCGATATGAACGTGGCGTGTTCCTCGGCGACCTTCGGTATCCAGACCGCCGCCAACAGCGTGCAACTGGGCCAGGCCCGGGCAGTCCTGATGGTCAACCCGGAAGTCTGCACCGGCCACCTGAACTTCCGCGACCGTGACAGCCACTTCATCTTCGGCGATGCCGCCACCGCGGTGATCATCGAGCGTGCTGACCTGGCGACGTCCAAGTACCAGTTCGATATCGTCAGCACCAAGCTGCTGACCAAGTTCTCCAACAACATCCGCAACAACTTCGGCTTCCTCAACCGCGCAGCGGAAGAGGGCATCGGTACCAGGGACAAACTGTTCGTGCAGGAAGGCCGCAAGGTGTTCCGTGACGTTTGCCCGATGGTGGCCGAGCTGGTCGCAACGCATCTGCAAGAGAACCAGCTCAACGTCAGCGACGTGAAGCGCTTCTGGCTGCACCAGGCCAACCTCAGCATGAACCACCTGATCGTCAAGAAGCTGCTGGGTCGCGACGCCACCGAGCAGGAAGCGCCGGTGATTCTCGACACCTACGCCAACACCAGTTCCGCCGGTTCCGTGATTGCGTTCCACAAGAACCAGGACGATCTGGCCGCCGGTTCGCTGGCCGTGCTCAGCTCGTTCGGCGCCGGTTATTCGATTGGTAGCGTGTTGCTGCGCAAGTTGTAGGAGCGAGCTTGCTCCGGGCGGCGTTCCGACGATGGTCGTCAACGATAACGCGATAAACCTGACGCCCCCGTGGCG
>NZ_JBGCUL010001029.1:0-1527 GCF_054177685.1 Pseudomonas sp. P5_A2_2 | reverse complement strand
ACGTTGTTGCGGTAGTCGACCTTGGACAAGGTCCGAATGCCGCTGGCCGCAACAGTGCCGAACAGCACGATGCCGGCGCCACCCAGTACCGAGGTCGGCACGGCGGCGATAACCCGGCCCATGAACGGCAGCAGGCCGAGGATCACCAGGAACAGACCGCCAGTGGCCACCACGTAGCGGCTCTTGATGCCGGTGACAGCCACCAGGCCGACGTTCTGGGCGAAGGCGCTCTGGGTGAACGAACCGAAGATCGGCGCGAACATGCTCGACAGCATGTCGGCGCGCAGACCGTTGCCCAGGCGCTTGGAATCGACCTTGGTGCCGATGATCTCACCGACGGCCAGAATGTCCGCCGAGGTCTCCACCAGCGTCACCATCACCACGATGCACATCGACAGGATCGCAGCGAAGTGAAAGGTCGGCATGCCGAAGTGGAACGGCGTCGGGAAGCCGAACATCGGGCCCTGGGTTACGGACGAGAAATCCGCCATGCCGAGGAACACCGCGATGATCGTGCCGATCACCATGGCCAGCAGAATCGACAGGCGGGAGATGGTCGCACTGCCGATTTTGCTCAGCAGCAGCACCAGCACCAGCGTTACCGCCGCCAGGCCGATGTTCGCCACGCTGCCGAATTCCGGTGCATGGCTGTTGCCGCCCATGGCCCAGCGCGCGGCTACCGGCATCAGCGTCAGGCCGATGGTGGTAATCACGATGCCGGTCACCAGCGGCGGGAAGAACCTGGTGATACGCGAGAACACCGGGGTTATCAGCAATCCGATCAGGGACGCCGCTATCACCGCACCCAACACCGACTGAAACCCGCCCTCCCCGCCACTGCTGACAATCGCCACCATGGTCGCGACGCCGGAGAAGGACACGCCCTGTACCAGCGGCAATTGACAACCAAAAAACGGTAAACCCAGGGTTTGCAGCAACGTTGCCAGCCCCCCCGCAAACAATGAAGCAGCAATCAACAAACCGATGTCCGCCGGCGAGAGCCCGGCCGCCTGGCCGATGATCAATGGCACCGCGACAATACCGCCATACATGGTTAGAACATGTTGCAGGCCATAAGCCATATTCGCGCCGATCCCAAGATTTTCGTCCTCGGGCCGTTGGTGTGAAACATGGGGCGTTTTCATGGTAGGGGGTTCCCTGGTTTTTGTTATTCGCACACTGTATTCAATAGTCGTGACAAATGTCTATAGAGTTGTATACAACTTATCAGTCACAAAATGGATACCTGTCCATTTCCACCTGCTACCCACCCTCCAGGCCCCGCCAAAAAACCTTGAAATACATCCCTCCCTGTCCAAACTCGGGTGCTGACTAGTCTTTCGAATTCCTGGCGACCATCGGTAAGGCCCGCCCCTTTTTTATACATATAAAGTATGCATAATGAAGACATTCGAAATTCAGGTCCACAAGGCAAAGAACGCAGCCAACAAACTCAAGCACCAAGGCATCAGCCTCGCAGAGACTGAACCGGTATTCCAAGACGAACGAGCGCTGACCATCGAGGAT
>NZ_JBGCUL010001028.1:0-1527 GCF_054177685.1 Pseudomonas sp. P5_A2_2 | reverse complement strand
GTGAATGACGCACGCGCGAATACCTGCGCCCGGCCGCCCTCCATCGAAACTTGTTCAATCACAATTCTCTGAAAGGAAAACTGCAATGAAACTCAGCGGTAATACGATATTTATTACTGGAGCGACATCTGGCATTGGACGCGGGCTTGCCGAGGCCTTTCACAACAAAGGGAACAAAGTGATTATCGGCGGTCGCCGCAAGGCACTGCTGGATGAAATCACCCAGGCCAATCCGGGTATGGACTCGGTCGAAATCGACGTAAGTAACGCGGCGCAGATTACTCGCGTGGCGCAACTCCTGACGCAAAAATATCCAGAACTGAACGTCATCATCAACAACGCAGGCATCATGCCGTTCGACGACGTGACCGGCCCACTCGATGACGCGCAAGCCATCGATCTGATCGACACCAACCTGATGGCGCCGGTGCGCATCAGCGGCGCTTTTATCGAACACCTGAAGCAACAGCCGCAAGCGTTCATCATCAACAATAGCTCGACGGCCGCGTTTATTCCGATGGCGATGTTCGCGCTTTATTCCGCGACCAAGGCCGCTATCCACTCTTACTCGTTGTCCCAGCGTTTCGCATTGCGTGACACCAGCGTGCGTATCCTTGAAATTGCGCCGCCCTGGGTCGATACGGATCTGGTTTACAAGAGCGGTGACGCGCGCGCCATGCAACTGGAACCTTTCATTGAGCAAACCATGGCGCTACTTGAGACCGCGACGACCGAGGTCGTTGTTGAAGCAGGCCAGGCACTACGCAATAGCGCAGGACCGGGGGAGCACGATGTAGTGAACTACCTCAACCAAATGTTAATCGACAACCCACTTCCGGCGCCTTGACCGCAATCCAGCAGGCCACCAAGCCATCGGTGGCCGCTCACTATGTTGATACAAAAGCAGGGTAATTACATGAGCTACAGGCTAGACAGAATCRAAGAGATTCTTAGCGCAGAAGCAAAGGCCATCAGTAGTGTAAAAATAGACGATAGCTATGATAAGGCGATTGAATTCATCAAAGCGTGTCCGGGAAAACTCGTCATGACCGGCATTGGAAAGGCAGGTTTTATTGCAAAAAAGTTCGCGGCAACGCTTTGCTCAACAGGAACGCCTGCCGTCTATATTCACCCCGCAGAAGCTGCTCATGGTGATCTCGGCATTGTCGAGAAAAACGATTTGATTTTTGCTTTTTCTACCAGTGGTAAAACTCAAGAAGTCATTGAGCTCATTAAATTCAGCCGTCATCTCACTACTGGAAAAGTCATCGCAATCACCTCTCACCCGGAAAGCGAGCTCAGGAACAACGCTGATCTGGTTCTCGATATGGGCGTCATAGAGGAACCCTGTTCTTTGGGTTTGACTCCAAGCGCCAGCATTGCGGTCATGAGCGCAATCAGTGACGCCATCGCCCTGACGCTAATGGAGGAGAACGGAATTACTCGCCACGATTATGGTGTACGTCATCATGGTGGTTACCTCGGGCACAAGGCCAGGCTAGCTAATGACACTGAATAGCACAGCTG
>NZ_JBGCUL010001027.1:0-1529 GCF_054177685.1 Pseudomonas sp. P5_A2_2 | reverse complement strand
CTGCATATTCACGGCCTGCTGAACCACGCCCAGCACACCATGAGCCTGCACGAAGACGCACTGAGTGCCTTGAAAGACTGCCTGACCCTGATTGCCTGGCAGCTCGAACTCATCGACCAGACCACCGGGCAACTCAGCCTCGACGACAGCGAGCAGGTCACTCTTATTGAGGCCTTTGCCTTTCAGGTCGGGCAAAGCCGGTTTCAACCACCGGCCAATTCCAGGCCGTTCACCCTCGTTTCCTATTCGCAACGACAGGCCTGAACTTGCCGAACCATGTTGTATGGCATGCTTTGGTTATCAATACCGCGCTGTAACTTGAGTGCGCACATGTCGCAATTGATTTTTTCATAGCTATAAACGACCTCTTTCAACAAACACATCAACCAACTTGTTCCTTTATGGAACCATCGCCCAACGACCGGACTCCTGACTTTTCGGACATATATACGGACGCGACCAACGGTATCTTAAGTGCTACTATGCCGCCTGTTAGTTGACGCCAATTAGTGGCAGTGTGGTTGCAGCCGGACAGTTTGGGGCTGATTTCTCCAAAAAAGTACACCCCGTTGAAGTCGACGCTCCAGATTAAAAAACAGGGGCCTGTCAGCCAGCTTGACCGGTCTGCCCGCAGCGAACATCCATTGGCTCCATCCGCTATGCAMGCCAGCCTCAAGTCAATCGCCACGTGGCCACCTTCCCGAGAGAACGCACGCACATTCACGCTGTTGTTATGCGCCTGCTCGACGCTCGGCAGTCTGTTGGTCTATGGCTTGTCCATCCCGTTGCCCCTGTCATTGCTGGTGCTCAACGTTGCGGCGCTGACCAGTGTGGCCGTGCAGTACTGCCTCTCGCGCAAATCCATCAAATTCCAGCCCCAGGAACTGGCCGACCGACTGTTGCAGGTTCAGGAAAACGAGCGTCACCGGCTGAGCCGGGAACTGCATGACGACATCGGTCAATTGCTGACCGCTGCAAAACTGCAAAGTGACTGGCTCAAACGCCGGATGCCCGAAGAACTCCAGGAGCAATGCTCGGTCCTCTGCGACACGCTGGAAGAAACCCTGACCAAAGTTCGTGACGTATCCGCCATTCTCAATCCCCGGCAGTTGACCAGCCTCGGGCTGGAAGCCAGTCTGCGCGCGCACCTGCTCAAGACCCTGACCAACACCCCGGTGCACTGGAGCCTGGAATGCCAGCAGCGCCTGACCGGCATACCGGAGGAAATGGCTGTGGCAGCTTTCCGTATTACCCAGGAAGCGGTCACCAACATCCTGCGACATGCCCAGGCCAAGAACCTGCTGGTATGCCTGCAGCGTCTGCCACAAGGCCTGAAGCTGCAGATCAGCGATGACGGACAGGGCTTCGCGCCTGCAACCGACCCCGGTCGTGAAGGGCAACGCGGTATGGCCGGGATGTCGGAACGGATCGATCAACTGGGCGGCACGCTGACCGTTACCAGCGAGCCGGGCAAAGGCACTCAAATCGAAGCTCTTTTTCCCTGGGCGCCCCGTGCGCTCGAACGGGCC
>NZ_JBGCUL010001026.1:0-1534 GCF_054177685.1 Pseudomonas sp. P5_A2_2 | reverse complement strand
CTTTAGGAATGCTGCATGTCCACCCCCACAGTTCGCGAACAATTCCTTGTCATCAGTGCCCTCGGCGCCAACCCCATGGAGCTGACCAACGTCCTGTGCCGCGCCAGCCATGAAAACCGCTGCGCCGTGGTCACTTCTCGCCTGACCCGTCATGGCGAATGCAGTGCGCTGGTGCTGGAAATCTCCGGTAGCTGGGATGCCCTGGCACGCCTGGAAGGCAGCCTGCCAGTGCTGGCCAAGCGGCATGCGTTCACGGTCAACGTGGTGCGYAGCGCCGCCCTGGAAAACCGCCCCCAGGCCCTGCCGTACGTCGCTTATGTCAGCTCGGCCTACCGCTCGGACATCATCAACGAGCTGTGCCAGTTCTTCATGGACCACAATGTCGAGCTGGAAAACCTGACCTGCGACACCTATCAGGCTCCGCAGACCGGCGGCACCATGCTCAACGCCACGTTTACCGTGACCTTGCCGGCCGGCGTGCAAATCAGCTGGCTGCGCGATCAGTTCCTGGATTTTGCCGACGCGCTGAACCTCGATGCCCTGATCGAACCCTGGCGCCCACAGAACCCAATGTAAGGAAGCTTTCATGGCCGTTGCCATCGACCAACCGGTAGCCGATTTCCAAGCCCCCGCCACCAGCGGGCACACCGTCAGCCTCGCTGGCCTGAAAGGCAAGCAGGTGCTGATCTACTTCTACCCCAAGGACAGCACGCCGGGTTGCACGACCGAGGGGCAAGGCTTTCGTGATCAGTACGCAGCGTTCAAGGCCGCCAATACCGAAGTGTTCGGTGTGTCTCGCGACAGCCTGAAATCCCACGAGAACTTCAAATGCAAGCAGGAATTCCCCTTTGAGCTGATCAGCGACAAGGACGAAGCCATCTGCCAGCTGTTCGACGTGATCAAGCTGAAAAAGCTCTACGGCAAGGAATACATGGGCGTGGATCGCAGCACCTTCCTGATCGACGCCAAAGGCGTGCTGCGCCAGGAATGGCGCGGCGTGAAGGTGCCGGGGCATGTTGATGCGGTGCTGGTTGCTGCTCAGGCCCTCAACAAAGCCTGATTTCTTCGAGGCCTGTTCCGACGCTATCGCGAGCAGGCTCGCTCCCACAGTTGACCGAGTTGTTTTGACTGACGCGATCTGATGTGGGAGCGAGCCTGCTCGCGAAGAGGCAATCAGCCTCACTGAAGAATTAAAGCAGCGGCGCCACCTCCGGCTCCTTGCGCGGCCACGCATCCAGCACGGCCTTGAACAGCGTCGCCAGGGGAATCGCGAAGAACACACCCCAGAACCCCCACAAGCCACCAAACAGCAACACCGCGCAGATGATCGCCACCGGGTGCAGGTTGACCGCCTCCGAGAACAGCAATGGCACCAGCACGTTGCCGTCCAGCGTCTGAATGATCCCGTAGACCGCCATCAGATAAATGAACTGATCGCTCCAGCCCCACTGGAACAGCGCAATCAGAAACACGGGCACGGTCACCACCACGGCGCCGACATAAGGCACCACCACCGAAATTCCCACCAGCAGAG
>NZ_JBGCUL010001025.1:0-1534 GCF_054177685.1 Pseudomonas sp. P5_A2_2 | reverse complement strand
CAACAGCATGGGGTAGATCGATGCGCTGACGATCTTCTGGCGAACCTCGTCCATGCGCTGGCGATAGCTGACATACCGGCCCAGGGCATCGCCCACGGCGCCGGTCTTCTCACTGGACTGCACCAGCGCCACGTACAAAGGCGGGAAAACGGCCGACATCTGGCTCAGGGCCTGGGAAAACGATTTGCCCTCGTACAGCAAGCGCACCAGCTCGCTCAGGGTCTTGCGGGCTTGTGGCGCGTTTTCCTTTTCAGCCAGGCTTTCCAGCGCATCGATCAACGGCAGGCCGGCGTTGAGCAATGTGGTCAGTTCCTGGCTGAACAATACCAGGTTGAAGGTCTCGCGCTTGTGCAGGCGCAAGGCCCGCCAATGTCGCTCGGCGTGCAGGCTGACGACTCGCAGGCCCTGGTCTTCGGCGATGCGCCTGGCTTCGCTGTGCCCCGGCGCCTCGACGGTCATTGAGACGACACCGGCCTTGCCGACGGCTTTGAGATGAAAGCGCATGGTCGCCATTCCCGTCAGTTCCAGTTGGTGACTTCGGCGTTCTCGCCTTCGCCGCCGGGCTGTCCGTCCTTACCCAGGGACAACAGGTCGTACTCGCTGTTTTCACCGGGATAGCGATAGCTGTAGTTGTGGCCCCAGGGGTCTTGCGGGATTTTTTTCTGCAGGTACGGGCCGGTCCAGCGCGGTTCGTCGGCAGGGGCGGTGACCAGCGCCTGCAAGCCCTGTTCGGTCGACGGGTAGTGGCCGACCTCCAGGCGGTAAAGGTCCAGGGCTTTGCTCAAACCTTCTATTTGCGCCCTGGCCACTTTCACTTCGGAGCGACCCAGTTGGGCGAAATACTTCGGCGCCACGATGCCGGCCAACAGTCCCAGCACCACCAGCACCACCAACAGTTCGAGCAGGGTGAACCCAATTTGGGGGCGCCGGGCATAACGCAGTCGCTGATGCATGATGACCTCCCTCAGTCGACAGCAGAGTCTCTATACAGGCGCATGCAATTGCCATGCACATGACTGGACATCCGTCTGCACCCCCTGTGCTACGGGCCTTTTCACTTACGGCACAGTGCTTGCGTATGGCTATTTTACTACCGGCCATTGGGGCAATACCCCCATTTTTCGGGGCCGGGCAGGGGAGGCAAAACAATGAAAGCCATCACCGCAGGATTGCTCGGATTACTCGCGCTCGCCAGTGCCGCACAGGCTGATGTGTTCGTTTCCCTGGACGCCAAGGGCAACTATGTCCTGTCCAATGTCCATCGCCCCGGACGCCACTATGAACGGGTGATCCATGAGCCTGATGCGACGGTGGTCAGCCTCGACCAGCAACCGCAGATGATCGCCGCGCAACCCTACGCCGAGCTGGTGTTGGCGGCGGCCACGGCCAACGAACTACCGGCGGCGCTGCTGCATGCAGTGATCAAGACTGAGTCCGGCTACAACGCCCGTGCTACCTCACCCAAGGGCGCTCGCGGACTGATGCAGTTGATGCCCGCCCTCGCCCGCGAAATGGGGGTGACCAACGCCTACGA
>NZ_JBGCUL010001024.1:0-1539 GCF_054177685.1 Pseudomonas sp. P5_A2_2 | reverse complement strand
CACTTCGAGACCGCAATGACCGCCATCCACATCAAGTTCCCTTCCCTGACCCTCAAGGCCGGCCCGCGTGCCTTTGCGCGCATCCGTGACAGCGGCTTGAGCGCCGCCGACGTCGGCACCTTGCCTGGCGCGGCCGGCGGTCCGAAGGCGCTGGGGATTCAGGGACTGGACCTGGCGCTGTTCGGCGAGTGGCTGCCGGCGGCACCGCGGGAACGCTCGCTGATTGGTGCATCGGTGGGTTCCTGGCGCTTCGCCAGCGCCTGCCTGCCGGACGCCGCCGAGGGCATCCGGCGTCTCGGGCAGCTGTACACCGAGCAGAATTTCGCCAAGGGCGTGACCATGGCGCAGATCAGCCAGAGCTCCCGGCGCATGCTCAATGACCTGCTCGACGGTTGCGATGCCTCGATCCTCGGCAACAGCGATTACCGCCTGAACATCATGGTGGTCAAAAGCCACGGCCTGCTGGCCGACGATCATCGCGCCCGCCTGGGGCTGGGCCTGTCCTCGGTTATCGCCGACAACCTGCGTGGCCGGGCGCGGCTGGCCCGGCACTTCGAACGCCTGATCGTCCACGACCCGCGCCTGGCGCCGCCGGTCAATGCCTTGAATGACTTCCCGTCGCGCTTCGTCGCCCTCAACGCCGGCAATTTGCGCCAGGCCTTGCTCGCTTCGGGCTCGATTCCGATGGTGATGGAGGGCGTGCGCGACTTGCCGGGCGCCGGTGCGGGAACCTACCGCGACGGCGGCCTGCTGGACTATCACCTGGACCTGCCCTACAGCGGCAACGACATCGTGCTCTACCCGCACTTCACCGACCGGGTGATTCCCGGCTGGTTCGACAAGACCCTGCCATGGCGCCGCGCCTGCCCGGCACGCTTGCAAAACGTGCTGCTGCTGGCGCCGTCAAAGGACTACCTGGCGCGCCTGCCCTACGGCAAACTGCCGGACCGTAGCGACTTCAAGCGCTTCATGGGCGACGCTCCGAGCCGGCAGAAATACTGGCGCACGACCATGGACGAAAGCCGCCGCCTGGGCGACGAATTCCTCGAACTGGCCGCCAACGGTCGCCTCGGCGAGCGCTTGCTGACCCTTTAGTCAGGACAAACTGGTAAACTCGCCTCCTGCCCGAATCGCTGCGGCGAACGCCACCTGAACAGAGCTGAAAAACTGTGGAAATCTTCAAAGAATTTACCTTCGAATCCGCCCACCGCCTGCCCCACGTACCGGACGGCCACAAGTGCGGCCGCCTGCACGGTCACTCGTTCAAAGTGGCGATCCACCTGAGCGGCGACCTCGACCCGCACACTGGCTGGATCCGCGACTTCTCGGAAATCAAGGAAATCTTCAAGCCGCTGTACGAGCGCCTGGACCACAACTACCTGAACGACATTCCCGGCCTGGAAAACCCGACCAGTGAAGTGCTGGCCAAGTTTATCTGGCAGGAAATGAAGCCCCTGCTGCCGGAGCTCAGTGCGATTCGCATCCACGAAACCTGCACCAGCGGTTGCATCTATCGCGGTGAATAGGTCAGGCATCACC
>NZ_JBGCUL010001023.1:0-1542 GCF_054177685.1 Pseudomonas sp. P5_A2_2 | reverse complement strand
GAATGGGACACCTCGTGGGTCGCAGGCCTGACGTTGACCGGTGGCGCTATCCACACCGGCAGCCAGTACGTGAATCAGGCCAACACGCAAAAACTGGATGACTGGACCCGTTTCGATGTCGGCGCACGTTACATCACCCGCATCGATGAACGACCGACCACGTTCCGCGCCACCGTGCAGAACGTGTTCGACCACGAATACTGGTCGGGCGTCGCCTCTTATGGCGCGTTCTCCCAAGGTTCACCGCGCACCTTATTACTGTCGGCGACTGTCGATTTCTGAAACGTTCAGCCCGGTGGCGGTGTGAACCGTTGGCCGACCTGACTTTTGCAAAGGCTTTGACCATGGTGACTTTTGATCGACGCAGCTACGCTTTTGCTGCGCTGTTACTGACAGGACTGCTGAGCCTGTTTTCCCTGGCGTCACGCAGTGCCAACGCCACCGAAGCGGATGCGGATGCAGCGCGCACCGAGGTGACCGATTTACTGGGGCGCAAGGTCAAGGTTCATTTGCCAGTCAGACGGGTCATCCTCGGTGAAGGCCGGCAGTTGTATCTGGTCGCCGCCCTCGACACACAAAACCCGATCGAGCGCATCGTCGGCTGGCGCAAGGATCTGATCCAGTCGGACCCGGACACCTACAACGCCTACCTGCGCAAATTCCCCGGCATCGCCAAAATCCCCACCTTCGGCGGGTTTGAGGACGGCACTTTCGACATCGAGCAGGCCATCTCGCAGCGCCCGGACGTGATCATCCTCAACATCGAGGCGCAGCACGCCACCGAAGATGCGCGCTACATCGAAAAGCTCGACGCCCTGGACATCCCGGTGGTGTACGTCGATTTTCGCAACAATCCGATCCAGAACACCGAGCCGACCATGCGCCTGTTCGGCCAACTGTTCGGCAAGGAACAACGAGCCGAAGCCTTCATCGATTTCCGTAACCAGCAGATTCATCGCGTCACCGACATCATCGAGAAACAACACCCGCCCCGCCCCAGCGTATTCATTGAGCGCATCGGCGGCTACACCGATGATTGCTGCCTGAGTTTCGGCAACGAGAACTTTGGCCTGTTCGTCGATATGGCCGGTGGCGACAACATTGCCCGCCGCATCATTCCGTCCACGTTCGGCCAGTTGAACCCCGAGCAAATCGTCGTTGCCAATCCTGCGCACGTAGTGGTCACCACCGCCAACTGGGAAGCTTTTGCCCCCGGCGGCCACTGGGTCGGCGTCGGTCCGGGCGCGGACATGACACAAGCCAGGAAAAAACTCGCGTGGTACACCCAGCGTCCGGCCTACGCTGGCATCAAGGCCCAGGGCAATCAAGCCTTCCATGCCATCTGGCATCAGTTCTACAACAGTCCTTACCAATTCGTCGCCATTGCGCAATTGGCGAAATGGTTCCATCCGGAGCTGTTTGCCGATCTCGATCCGGACGCGTCATTCCGTGAACTGCATGAGCGCTTCCTGCCGGTACCGTATGAGTCAGGCTACTTTGTCAGCCTGCGCCAACCCGAGGTCAAGCCATGAGCTCATTGAC
>NZ_JBGCUL010001022.1:0-1546 GCF_054177685.1 Pseudomonas sp. P5_A2_2 | reverse complement strand
GTTACCGCGCATGGCCACGGCGATGTGCGGCTTGCCCTCACCGCCCGGCGCATGGCAACCGGCGCAGACATTCAAATATTCCTGACGGCCGTGCCGGGCGCTCGGGCTCAGTTTGTCCAACGGCACTTCGGTGAGCACCTTCGCCGCAGGCGGCTGATCGCCGAGCAGGAAAGTCGCCATCGCCGCCAGGTCCGGATCGCTGAGGCCCTGGGTGCTGTTGTGGAACACCGGGAACATCTCGTTGAACATCGTGCCCTGGGCGCTCATGCCGTGCTTGAGGAACGAGCTCAGGTCCTGATGATTCCAGCCACGGGCCGCCAGGTCAGTGGCCAGCAGGCTCGGCGCCAGATAACCATTGAGAATGCCGCCGGTCATGCGCTTGTCCTGCTGCATCGCGCCCGGCAAGCCGCGTGGGGTGTGGCACTCGCCACAGTGACCCAGTACTTCAACCATGTACTGGCCGCGCTTCCAGGCTTCGCTTTTGCCTTCAGCCGGCTCCAGCTTCACGCCCTTGCCGTACATCATGTTCCAGCCCATCAGGCCCAGGCGCACGTTGAACGGGAAGCTCAGGCTGGTTTCCGGTGCGGCGCGCTCGATCGGTTCGACGGTTTTCAGGTAGGCATGAATCGCGTCGGAATCTGCTCGCGGCATCAGGTGATACGAGGTGTAGGGCATCGCCGGATACAGGTTCGCGCCATCCCGGCGCTTGCCTTCGGTCAGCGCGGCAAAGAACTCGTCATCGTTGTACAGGCCGATGCCGTGCTCTTTGCTCGGGGTGATGTTGGTGCCGTAGATCGTGCCGAACGGCGACACGATCGGCAGACCGCCCGCATAGGGCGCGCCACCCGGTGCGGTATGGCACGCCATGCAGTCGGCGGCACGGGCGAGGTACTCGCCTTGCTTGACCTGCGCATCATCCGCGTGAGCCGCCACCACAGGCGCAGCCAGACCAACCGCCAACGCCAGGCGGCTAAGTAGAAACTTCATGCTTAACTCTCCTTGACCAGGCCGAGATCGGTCAGCACGTTGCGGGTGGCGCTGTAATAGCGCACGTATCCGGTGCAACGGCAGATGTGATGACCGAGGCTGTCCTCGATGACTTTTTCCAGCTGGCTTTTGACGACGGGCTGACGCTGCAGCTTTTCCACCAGCACGGTCGCGGCATTCACGAAGCCCGGTGCGCAGTAGCTGCACTGGAAGGCGAACTCGTCGACGAAGCGCTGCTGGATCGGGTTCAGCTCGGTGACCTTGCCCTGCTCGTCGCGGGTCGCATGGCCTTCGATGGTCCGAACCTTCTTGCCTTCGAAATAGTGTGCGCCGGTGATGCAGGTGCGCACTTCCTCGCTGGTACCGTCCGGGTTGTCGACGATCACCACGCAGGCGTGGCAGATGCCCTGACCACAGCCCAGGCGCGAGCCGGTGAGGTTCTTGTATTCGTGCAGGTAGTCGATCATCGGCAGGTCATCAGGGATGTCCACCGGGCCGACGGATTGACCGTTGAGGGTCAGTTGAAGCGGACGGTTAGCCATTGAGGGCCTCCTTGATG
>NZ_JBGCUL010001021.1:0-1547 GCF_054177685.1 Pseudomonas sp. P5_A2_2 | reverse complement strand
ACAAGACCCAGAAAGGCGAAGCGCCACGGGCGCCACGCACCGTTCGGGAAATGCTCGAACGCTGCGAAGACGCCCTGCCGATGCCGGACCTGATGACTTGGTTGCTGGAGCAGGAACCGGACGGCGCCACCGACGAATTGCTGTACTGGTTCTCGCGCCTGTCGCGGGAAAAACGCTTCACGCGCGAGCGTCTGGAGCGTCGCGAATACCATACCCACGAGCACCAGGTCAGCCTGCGCTCCTTCGCCCTGCTCTCGGTCAGCGATGCCACCGAGAATTCTGCGAGCACCCTCTATGGAAGTACTTCGCATGCAACTTGATCTATCCGAACTGTCCCATCTGGCACCGATCTTTCGCGAGCTGTTCAAGGGTTATCACGTCAGCCGCCGCGATCCGGAACTGTACGCACAGTTGTCGAACTTTCAGGACCAGTACCGCACGCTGTTCAAGGCCCTGGGCTTTGAACTGGTCTGCGACACCCGCGGTTTCTACTACTTCGTGCCGGACCTCGCTGCCGCCGCGGTGAACAAGACCGCGCAGCGTCTTGCGCTGTTCACCTTCATCCTCGTCGAGCACCTGGCCGACCAGGGCCGCGACCCGATCTCCGTGCTTGACGGCGGCAGTCTCGGCCGCGATGAGCTGCCGTCGTTGCTGGAAAAGTACCGCGACCTGTTCATCCAGGCCGAAGTGCAGACCCAGGACGAACTGGAAGAAAAGATCATGCGGCGCATGACCCAGCTCGGCTTTGCCAGCGAAGAAAACGGCATCTACCGTTTCCTGCCGCCGATGCACCGCTTCCTCGATGTGTGCCTGTCGGTGCAGCAGGACCGCGACCTGGCCGCCAGCCTGCACAGCGTCCTGCCGTTGCCGGTGCCGGTGCTGATCGACGAAGACAGCGACGAAAAACTGCTGCAGACCGACGATCCGCTCGATCTGAGTGAATTCGAGGGTGAAAGCGAAGAAGACGCCCTGGCCCGGGCCATTGCCGAAGAACAGGAGCTCGACGCATGAGCAAGGAACGTTACGGCATCCGCCGCTTTGCCCTTTTGAACACCGCCGGCTACAGCCTCGGCCTGTTTCCGCTGGAAGAGCCGCTGTCGGTGTACGGCGCGAACAACCTCGGTAAATCCGCCTCGATCAACGCCTTGCAGTTCCCGATCCTGGCGCGCATGTCGGACATGAGCTTCGGCAAGTACAGCCTGGAGCAGTCCCGGCGCTTCTACTTCGCCTCGGACACCAGCTACATCCTGGTCGAAGTGAACCTGCCCCACGGTCCCCACGTGATCGGTGTGGTCGGTCGCGGCCCGGGCGGCGGTTTCGGTCACCAGTTCTTTGCCTATGCCGGCAAGCTGGACCTGGCCCACTACCAGAAAAACGACACCTGCCTGCGTCAGAAAGAACTCTTCACCAACCTTGAACGCGAAGGCCTGAAAGCCTACGAACTCAAGCCGGACGAACTGCGCCGTTTGCTGGTCGGTGGCCACACCTCGATTCCCCTGGACCTGACCCTGATCCCGCTGCGCTCCACCAGCGAGCAGAGCCTGAAG
>NZ_JBGCUL010001020.1:0-1548 GCF_054177685.1 Pseudomonas sp. P5_A2_2 | reverse complement strand
CGCCATAAACCGTATACTTGTGCGCCATGAAGCAAATATCCAGACGCGGCTTCCCGAATCCCCAGCGGCATTTGTCGTGGGTGGATTGTTCGATGCGGTTTTCCGGCATTACGACACCGAAGATCATCTCAACCTTATCTGCCGAACAGAGGTTACGATGCACGATATAGTCGTAAGTCACTTGTTGGGTCACGATGACTTTCTGGAAGCAGGGCGAATCAAAAACCTGCTTGAGTTTTCTGTCACATTCCGGATTATTCAGGACAAATCCTGCGCCGGGATAGAGTGTAAAAACAAATGGTACTTTGGCTGCCTCAACATAGGGTAGCAGCGCATAAGCATTTGTCAGAAAGTTTACATACAAAAGCTTCCCGAGGCGCAGGGGAAACTTGTTGTTGTAAATCATGACCTGATTTCCCAAGTCTGAATGCTGGCGTTGATAGCTAAGAATTACATCTTTTATCGGAGTGTCTTCCAGCACAGGCAGCGAAGCACCGGACGTCAATACCAGTGACTTATTGAATGCTCGCAAATAGCCTGTAAACTCCGTATGACGGAACCCACTTCTAGTGGATGGAAAAACATCATCAAAAACGATAAGATCCAACTTATTCAAGCTATCAGCGTATTTCTCATCGAGCAGAAAATACAGCTTCTGGCTGTATCCCTGGAAGCCCGTATCATAGCTAAAATCCAAGAACGCATTATATTCAGAAATATGAGAAAGTAGCGTGGTAATCTTATCTACATCTCGACGAGCACTCCACTCACCGCCACCATGTTGACGATAAACCGAAAGCGGTTTCTTCAGATGCGCGATGGGGCCGAACTGTGCACAATACAGATTGAAGAGCCAATCAACCGTGTACAACTCGAACATCTCATGCGGAATAACATCAACGACCGCACCATGATAAAAACAAGCGCTAAAGTTACCGATGAGATTGTTTTCAGCAAGTTGAAGGCCGTCAATATTTTCTTCTACTAAATTGGCATGATCTGCAAAGACCTTCCGGGATTCACCATTAGCTCCACAGAGCTCAATGGAGTTGAACGACATTACAGACGCCGGCCGTTCTTGGAGAAAGTCTATATGTTCTTGAATCCGGTGTTCTGAACTCCAAAAATCATCACCTTCACAGAAGGTCAAATAGTCGCAGCCCTTTGCCAGTCGCATTGCCTTGGCCAGGTTGGCAACGACCCCAACATTCTGCTGGTTGGCATGAAACTCTATATCAAAACGGTCAGTTTGGTGTTCAGATATGCAGGATCTCACAACGTCTGCGGTTCCGTCAGGCGAAGCATCATCAATAATGATAACGCGCATCCGGAAGCGCCCTTTTTGAAGCAATACGGACTTCAGACACTCGGCAATGAAGTCTTTATGCTTAAAGGTAAGTACGACAACCGTCACCAGCGGTACACCAACTTCACTGGAGCGAGTCAACTGACGTTTTCGTTCAAAAAACATTTTTCTGCGCAGAATATCGATTTGATAGCGCATGCTTCGAACGGGACGATCCCCATTTGCCTGTGCAAATATCAAGA
>NZ_JBGCUL010001019.1:0-1551 GCF_054177685.1 Pseudomonas sp. P5_A2_2 | reverse complement strand
GGTGGATCTCGATCCTCAGGCTAACTCGACTCAATACCTGACAGGGCTGACAGGCGATGATATCCCCATGGGGATTGCCGATTTTTTCAAGCAAACCTTATCCGGCGGCCCGGCCAGCAAAAAGAATCGGGTGGCTATCACTAATACTCGCTACGACAATCTGCACCTGGTCACGGCCAGCCACGAGCTTGCCGACCTGCAGTCAAAGCTTGAGTCCAAATTCAAGATCAACAAGCTGCGCCGCTTGCTGGTGGAGCTTTCCGAAGATTACGAACGTATTTATATCGATACGCCGCCGTCCCTGAATTTCTACACGTTCAGCGCACTGATCGCCGCCGACCGTGTGCTGATTCCATTCGATTGCRACAGCTTTTCTCGTCAGGCGCTCTACAACGTCATCGCGCAAGTGGCTGAGTTGCAAGCTGACCATAATGAGTCGCTGATCGTGGAAGGTGTGGTGGTCAACCAATTTGTGGCACGTGCCAGCTTGCACCAGATGCTGATCGACGAGTTGGTGGCCGAAGGCTTGCCCGTGTTACCTGATTATTTGAGTAGCTCGGTCAAAATGCGTGAGTCCCATGAAGCGACGGTACCCATGATCMACCTGGCGCCACGCCATAAGCTTTCATTGGAATTTATCAGCCTGTTTTCCGCTTTGGAAAGAGCCGGTTGATCGCAAGAGCAAGGTTGAAACTTCAGCGTCTGACGATGGGATGGCACGCCTTGGTTCCGCATCTGATTCCGTGCGCTGAACATAAAATTGAAATCGAAATGCCAGTACGATAACTCGCGCGCAATCGATAGCTCTTACTTCGAATCAACTCCTGTTTTCTTGGCCGCCTTTGGGACGGCCATTTTTTTGCCTGAGATTTTTGGAAGCAGCATTTTCAGTTTTTGCATTTCGTCCTCGGCTTGTCGAAGTTCGCCGATGGAAGCCTCCGCCCACAGGTGCTCCAGCGGCTTAAGGTCAGGCTCAAGTTTTACCTTGAGGCACCACTGGAAATGGTCATGCCATGATCCCAGTGCCGATTGCACCGCCTTCAAGGATTTCGCCGCCGTCGTCGACAGCGGGGACAATTGTGGGAATGCTTCGGTAAGGTAGCGAGTGCGCTTTACCAAAATTCGTAACTCGTGCCGGTCAAACTGCTCATCGTCCAAAGCGCGATGGAGCTTATCGATTTGCTTGGTCAGCGCCTTGACGATGACCTGTTTCATTACCCTTGAATCATTGCCTGGCTCTGATGCCCTGAATGCAGAAGGCCATTGATCCAAGGCTACGAACAATCCATCCAGCGCGGGATCATTGAGTAATTTTCGATAATCTGTTTTTAAGCGAGAACGCCTGGTGGCCGCCGCTTCAGGCATGCCCTGAAGCTCAAGTTCGCTGGCCATTACTTCCAGATCCCGCGCCGGTGTCGTCAGCCGACCCGCCTCGGTGGCAGCCTCGCGAAGTACGGTCATTTCCTTCAATGAGCGCAATGGCGTTAGCAGACTTCGGATTCGTCTGACGGCGATCCTTAAATCGTGCAAGGCCTCGCTGTCTGTCTCTGC
>NZ_JBGCUL010001018.1:0-1551 GCF_054177685.1 Pseudomonas sp. P5_A2_2 | reverse complement strand
GCCTGGCACTGGGCAACACTGCAGTGCTTAAAATGTCCGAGCTGTCGCCGCTGACGGCCAACGAACTGGGTCGCCTGGCCGTCGAAGCCGGCATTCCGAACGGTGTGCTCAACGTCATCCAGGGCTATGGCGCGACTGCCGGTGACGCGCTGGTCAGGCACCCGGACGTACGAGCGATCTCCTTCACCKGCGGCACTGCCACCGGCAAGAAAATCATGCAAACCRCCGGCCTGAAAAAGTATTCCATGGAACTGGGCGGCAAGTCCCCGGTGTTGATCTTTGAAGATGCCGACCTGGAGCGTGCCCTCGACGCGGCGTTGTTCACTATCTTCTCGCTCAATGGCGAGCGCTGCACCGCCGGTAGCCGTATCTTCATTCAGGAAAGTGTTTACCCGCAGTTCGTGGCTGAGTTCGCGGCACGTGCCAAACGCTTGATCGTCGGTGATCCGCAAGACCCGAAAACCCAGGTCGGCTCGATGATCACCCAGGCCCACTACGACAAGGTCACCGGCTACATCAAGATCGGCATCGAAGAAGGCGCCACCCTCCTCGCCGGCGGCCTGGAACGTCCGGCCAACCTGCCAGCCCACTTGAGCAAAGGTCAGTTCATCCAGCCGACGGTGTTCGCCGACGTGAACAATAAAATGCGCATTGCCCAGGAAGAAATCTTCGGTCCGGTAGTGTGCCTGATTCCGTTCAAGGATGAAGCCGAGGCCCTGCAATTGGCTAACGACACCGAATACGGCCTGGCGTCCTACATCTGGACCCAGGACATCGGCAAGGCGCATCGTCTGGCCTACGGCATCGAAGCCGGCATGGTATTCATCAACAGCCAGAACGTGCGTGATCTACGTCAGCCGTTCGGTGGCGTGAAAGGTTCCGGTACCGGGCGCGAAGGTGGCCAATACAGCTTCGAAGTTTTCGCCGAAATCAAGAACGTCTGCATTTCCATGGGCAATCATCAC
The DNA here is from genome assembly GCF_054177685.1 of Pseudomonas sp. P5_A2_2. Lineage (NCBI taxonomy): Bacteria > Pseudomonadati > Pseudomonadota > Gammaproteobacteria > Pseudomonadales > Pseudomonadaceae > Pseudomonas > Pseudomonas sp. P5_A2_2. The sequence goes on along the minus strand of NZ_JBGCUL010001018.1, from coordinate 586 downwards.
ATCCCTCGCTGGGGATTGTGAGCAGCCGATAGCCGCTGCTGAAGGCTGCGATGAGGCGCGCATCAGCTCATCGCGGTTCTCACTGGCCGCTGAATTGAATCGACAAGAATAATTTCAGGAGAATCATCATGGGCGAAGTCGTCCTGGCAGCAAAAGTCTGCCATGTGCCGTCGATGTACTTGTCCGAACTGCCGGGCAAACACCACGGCTGCCGTGCTGCAGCTATTGCAGGGCATAAGGAAATAGGTCGTCGCGCGCGTGAGTTAGGTGCCGACACCGCCGTCGTGTTCGACGTGCACTGGCTGGTGAACAGCGGCTACCACGTGAACAACGGTGAGCATTTCAGTGGTGTTTACACAAGCAATGAACTACCGCATTTCATCAAGGACATGGTTTACCACTACCCAGGCTGCCCGGAACTCGGACAACTGATCGCAGAGGAAGCCAACGCGGCCGGGGTGCGCACGCTGTCGCATAACATCCCGAGCCTGGAACTGGAATACGGCACCCTGGTGCCCATGCGCTACATGCACATGGATGTACCTGCAGCCGAAAAACTCAAGGTGATTTCCATCGCGGCCTGGTG
>NZ_JBGCUL010001017.1:0-1555 GCF_054177685.1 Pseudomonas sp. P5_A2_2 | reverse complement strand
GTTGCGCGGTGGGCCGTTCAAGGGCTTTCTCGCGGCTCTCAATCTGTTGCAGCGTGAGTTCCCGGAGGACGCCTGTCCGATCCGTACCGCGCTGGTCACGGCGCGATCGGCGCCGGCCCATGAGCGAGTGATTCGCACGTTGCGCGAATGGGACATTCGTCTGGACGAGTCGCTGTTCCTCGGAGGCCTGACCAAGTCAGCCTTTCTCGAAGCCTTCGCGGCCGATGTGTTTTTCGACGATCAGGCCGGCCACTGCGAATTGGCCCGTGAAGTCGTCGCCACCGGTCATGTGCCCCATGGCATAAGCAACGAACAAAAGGTTTAAGCCCAGCGTTCAATGCGTTGCGCCGCACGTCGTAGTCGCCAAGGCACTGCTAAGCTGAATCAAATCTCCGCCATGTTGGCAGTCGAGGAGGTCATATGATTCGTTCGATGCTGTATGCCACTGACCTTGGCCTGTACGCGCCCGTGGTGATGCAGCATGCCCTGGAGCTGGCCCGGACCTTCAATGCCGATTTGTATGTGGTGCATGCGGTTGAACCCATGGGGTTGTTTGCCGAATCGGTGCTGGAAAGTTATCTCGATGAACAGGCGCTGAACGAGTTTCACAGCCAGGGCCTGAATACAGTTATTGCCAGTATCGAGCAGCGGGTGCTCGACAGTTTTCGTGAGGAGTTGGGGGATGAAGGGGAGCACGATCTGGAGCGGATTCAGGCAGTGCGGGTGCTGCAGGGCGATCCGTCGCAGGTGATTCTGGACCAGGCGCAGAAACTCTCCGTGGATTTGTTGATCGTAGGAAGTCACAGCCACGGTGCGGGTGCGGAAACGCCTCTGGGGCGAACCGCCGCCCGTGTGCTGCAACTGTCCAAGGTGCCGGTCTATCTGGTGCCGCTGGTGCAACGTCGTCGCCAAGGGGATCGCTAGAACAGAATAATGGCAATCTGATAAAAAAGTTCTAGATTTATTCTTCATGCCATTAATATAGTTATATACCGTCGCTGATGCCCGTGGCGTCTACCTGCTTTGAGGGATTCATATGAAGCTTCAACAATTGCGCTACATCTGGGAAGTGGCGCACCACGACCTCAACGTTTCCGCTACAGCCCAAAGTCTTTACACCTCTCAACCGGGCATCAGTAAACAGATCCGTCTGCTGGAAGACGAACTGGGCGTCGAGGTTTTCGCCCGCAGCGGCAAGCACCTGACCCGCGTTACCCCGGCCGGCGAGCGCATCATCACCACCGCTGGCGAAATTCTGCGCAAGGTTGAAAGCATCAAGCAGATCGCACAGGAATTCTCCAACGAGAAGAAAGGCACCCTGTCGATCGCCACCACCCACACCCAGGCGCGTTATGCGTTGCCGCCGGTGATCAGCAATTTCATCAAGCAATACCCGGACGTTGCCCTGCACATGCATCAGGGGTCGCCGATGCAAATCGCCGAAATGGCCGCTGATGGCACCGTGGATTTTGCCATTGCCACCGAAGCGCTCGAGCTGTTCGGTGATCTGGTGATGATGCCGTGCTACCGCTGGAACCGATGTGTGGTCGTGCCT
>NZ_JBGCUL010001016.1:0-1557 GCF_054177685.1 Pseudomonas sp. P5_A2_2 | reverse complement strand
GTGCAGGGCTGTGTTGCTCGAAGCTGATTTGGAATGACCAAACTGCGCTTCTCGCGCCTTGCCCTGCACAACAGCAGACCCGGCGCGGTAGGGAAACTAATTGAGAACGCCCCCTAGGGTAGTGGCTACAATTTTCGAGGGGTGGTGTGTTTTCTTTTCAGAATGCGTCGTCGCATTTTCATGAATCAGGAGATGCTCAGGTTTGTTGTGCAAGCGCTTGTTTCAGACGAGATTTTTTAACGTTTAAAACCGTCAGGCGGTGTATCATTGCGCCCGTCAGCCCCGCCGGGGCTTGTGGAATACCTCCATGGACTTACCCAGTAGTTACTCAGTACCCCGTTTTACCAATCATGAATTGACTGATTGATCCTTCCGGCGTGCCCCGCTGCTGGGAGTGGAGTTCGCCTATGTCCGATGTTGAAGTAAAGAAAACGCAGGAAAGCTTGCAGGATCGCCTGGCTCAGGTGGTTGAGTTGTTGCAGCGCCAGCGAGTGGTAGAAGACCTGACTCACCGCCAGGAAGGCCCGCATCATGACCGGGTCGAGAACCTGGTCCACCGGCAGAACCTCGTCGAGTTGCAGCGCAAGCTCGATGACCTGCACTCMGCCGACGTCGCCTACATCCTTGAAGCCTTGCCGCTGGACGATCGTCTGACGCTCTGGCAGCTGGTCAAGGCCGATCGCGACGGCGACATCCTTCTTGAAGTATCCGATTCGGTTCGTGAAACCCTGATCGCCGACATGGACGATCACGAGCTCCTGGCAGCCGCCAAGGACATGGATGCCGACGAACTCGCTGACCTGGCTTCCGAGCTGCCGCGAGACGTCGTCCATGAGCTCATGGAGACCCTCGACCAGCAACAACGCGAGCGCGTGCGTTCGGCACTGTCCTATGACGAGGAGCAGGTCGGTGCGCTGATGGACTTCGAGATGGTGACCATCCGCGAGGATGTCAGCCTCGAAGTGGTCTTGCGTTATCTGCGCCGTCTCAAGGAGTTGCCAGGCCATACCGACAAGCTGTTCGTGGTCGACTACGACGGYGTCCTCAAGGGCGTATTGCCGATCAAGCGTTTGCTGGTCAACGATCCGGACAAACAGGTTTCCGAGGTGATGGCCAGCGATCCGGTGAGTTTTCACCCGGATGAAGACGCTTACGATGCCGCCCAGGCGTTCGAGCGTTACGACTTGATCTCCGCGCCCGTGGYCGACAAGAACGGCAAGCTGATCGGCCGTCTGACCATCGATGAAATGGTCGACCTGATCCGTGAAGAGAGCGAAAGCGAAGTTCTCAACATGGCGGGTCTGCGTGAAGAAGAAGACATTTTTGCGTCGGTCTGGAAATCCCTGCGTAACCGTTGGGCCTGGCTGGCGATCAACCTGATTACCGCGTTCGTGGCATCACGGGTCATCGGTTTGTTTGAAGGTTCGATCGAGAAGCTCGTGGCGCTTGCGGCGTTGATGCCGATCGTGGCGGGGATCGGTGGTAACTCGGGTAACCAGACCATCACCATGATTGTTCGGGCCATGGCGCTGGACCAGGTGAGCACCGGCAATACCT
>NZ_JBGCUL010000038.1:0-18475 GCF_054177685.1 Pseudomonas sp. P5_A2_2 | reverse complement strand
CGACCGTACCAGCACCGAGATTGCGCCATGGACCCTGGTGGAAGCCAATGACAAGCGCTGGGCACGGGTCAAAGTCTTGCGCACTATCAACCGGGCACTGGAGGAGGCTTTCGAAAAATCCGACCGGCATGAACGCAAGCGTAAGGACAAGGATTGAAGCGATGGTTACGCATACGCGAGGTGAATGATTGTCGCGGTCGGTGAAGCGCTGGACTTATGCTCGGTCCACTCTCAACTGATAACGACAATGAGGTATGTCATGCGTGAAGTGGTGATCGTCGACAGCGTGCGGACCGGCCTGGCCAAATCCTTTCGCGGTAAATTCAACATGACCCGCCCGGACGACATGGCGGCACACTGTGTCGATGCACTGTTGGCGCGCTCCGGTATCGATCCGGCGAGCGTCGAGGACTGCATTGTTGGCGCCGGTTCCAACGAAGGCGCCCAGGGTTTCAATATCGGTCGCAATGTCGCGGTGCTGTCGCGCCTGGGCATCGGCACGGCCGGCATGACCCTCAACCGCTTCTGTTCCTCGGGCTTGCAGGCGATCGCCATTGCTGCCAACCAGATCGCTTCGGGTTGCAGCGACATCATCGTCGCCGGCGGTGTCGAGTCCATCAGCCTGACCATGAAGAGCGTCAACACCGACAACCTGATCAACCCGCTGCTCAAGGAGCAGGTGCCGGGCATCTACTTCCCGATGGGCCAGACCGCTGAAATTGTCGCGCGTCGGTACAGCGTCAGCCGTGAAGAGCAGGACCTGTATGCGCTGCAAAGCCAGCAGCGTACCGCAGAGGCGCAGGCCGCTGGGCTGTTCTGCGATGAAATCGTACCGATAGCGGTGAAGTATCGTGTCGAAGACAAAAGCACCGGTCAGGCACAGATCCTCGACGGCATCGTCGACCGCGATGACTGCAACCGCCCGGACACCACCCTGGAAAGTCTGTCCGGGTTGAAACCGGTTTTCGCAGAAGATGGCTCGGTCACGGCCGGCAACTCTTCGCAACTGTCTGACGGCGCGTCAATGACCCTGGTAATGAGCCTGGAAAAAGCGCTGGAACTGGGGCTCAAGCCGAAAGCGTTCTTTCGCGGTTTTACCGTGGCCGGTTGCGCGCCGGACGAGATGGGCATCGGCCCGGTGTTTTCGGTACCGAAACTGCTCAAGGCCAAAGGCTTGCGGATTGACGACATCGACCTGTGGGAACTCAACGAAGCCTTCGCCTCGCAGTGCCTGTACAGCCGTAACCGCCTGGAAATCGACAACGCCCGGTACAACGTCAACGGCGGCTCGATTTCCATCGGTCACCCGTTCGGCATGACCGGTTCGCGTCAGGTCGGGCATCTGGTTCGTGAATTGCAGCGACGCAATCTGCGTTACGGCATCGTCACCATGTGCGTGGGGGGCGGGATGGGGGCTACGGGACTGTTTGAGGCGGTGCGTTAAACCTCGATATTTCTCGTTGTCGGTTAGATAGCCATCGCGAGCAAGCTCGCTCCCACAGGTTTTGTGGCGTACACAAGATTAATGATCGCCGCTAGACACTGTGGGAGCGAGCTTGCTCGCGATGGGCGCGCCACGGTATTGCGACCTGCACAGTTTCATTCGCGGCCAGACCCAAACTGTGCCTGTGTACGCCACCGCTCCAGGCCTAGAATGACGGCTCCTGTCAGTTGGCGTTGGGGTTCACATGCACATTTCATCGGGTCGCTGGGGTTACGGTCTGTTCCTGGCCTTGTTGACCGCGTTGTTGTGGGGAATCCTGCCGATCAAGCTCAAGCAGGTGCTGCTGGTGATGGACCCGGTGACGGTGACCTGGTTTCGCCTGTTGGTGTCTGGCGGCTGCCTGTTCATTTACTTGGCGGCCACCAGGCGCCTGCCCAGCCGCAAAGTGCTCGGTCCTCGTGGTGGCTGGCTGGTGCTGATGGCGGTGCTCGGCCTGGTCGGTAACTATGTGCTGTATTTGATGGGCCTGAACCTGCTCAGCCCCGGCACGGCGCAACTGGTGGTGCAGATGGGGCCGATCATGCTGCTGATCGCCAGCGTGTTTGTGTTCAAGGAGCGGTTCAGTCTGGGGCAGGGGATCGGGTTGTTGGTACTGCTGATGGGTTTTGCGCTGTTTTTCAACCAGCGCTTGAGTGAATTGCTCACGTCGCTGACCGACTACACCGCCGGCGTGCTGCTGGTGCTGCTGGCGTCCACGGTCTGGACCTTCTATGCCCTGGGGCAGAAGCAATTGCTGACGGTGTGGAATTCGCTGCAGGTGATGATGGTGATCTACCTGTTTTGCGCGCTGCTGTTGACGCCGTGGGTGCATCCGCTCGAAGCGTTGCAATTGAACCCGTTGCAGGGTTGGTTGCTGCTGGCGTGCTGCCTCAACACCCTGATTGCCTATGGCGCGTTTGCCGAGGCCCTGGCCCATTGGGAGGCCTCCCGGGTCAGCGCAACGCTGGCCATCACGCCGTTGGTGACTTTTGCGGCGGTTTCCATGGCTGCGTGGTTGTGGCCCGACTATGTGCATGCCGAGACGATCAATGGTTTGGGTTATGGCGGTGCGGTGCTGGTGGTGCTGGGGTCGGCGCTGGTGGCGTTGGGGCCTTCGCATCGCGGGCAAGCCACGCTCCCACAGGTTTTGCGTCGTCCACAATGTTCATGAACGACTCGAAACCTGTGGGAGCGTGGCTTGCCCGCGATGACGGACTGTCAGGCGCTACAGAACTCAGCCCTTGGCCCCAGCCTCCAGCATATTCTCCGGCCTCACCCATGCATCGAACTCTTCGTCCGTCAGATACCCTAGCTGCAACGCCGCTTCGCGCAAGGTCAGTCCTTCGCTGTAGGCCTTCTTGGCGATCTTCGCCGATTTGTCATAGCCAATGTGCGGGTTGAGCGCCGTCACCAGCATCAGGCCTCGTTCCAGGTGTTCAGCCATTTTTTCCGCGTCCGGCTCCAGACCGGCCACGCAGTGCTGCTGGAAGTTGCTGCAGCCATCAGCCAGTAAACGGATCGATTGCAGCAGGTTATGGATGATCACCGGTTTGAACACGTTCAGCTGCAAGTGGCCCTGACTGGCCGCAAAACCGATGGCGACGTCGTTGCCCAACACCTGGCAGGCCAGCATCGACAAGGCTTCGCACTGGGTCGGGTTGACCTTGCCCGGCATGATCGAACTCCCAGGTTCATTGGCCGGCAGCTTGACTTCGGCAAAGCCTGCGCGCGGGCCGGAACCCAGCAGGCGCAGATCGTTGGCGATCTTCATCAGGGTCACGGCGAGGGTTTTCAGCGCGCCGGACAGCGTGGTCAGCGGTTCATGACCGGCCAGTGCGGCGAACTTGTTCGGTGCGGTGATAAACGGCAAACCGGAGAGGGCGGCCAATTCTGCGGCGATGGCCTCGCCGAAGCCGTGGGGTGAATTCAGCCCGGTGCCGACGGCCGTTCCGCCCTGGGCCAGCTCGCAGACCGCGGGCAGTGCGCTGCGGATTGCCCGCTCGGCGTAATCGAGTTGTGCGATGAAGGCCGAGATTTCCTGGCCGAAGCTGATCGGTGTCGCATCCATCATGTGGGTTCGGCCGGTCTTGACCAGTTTCATGTGGCGGGCGGCCAGTTCGGCCAGCCCGCCGGACAGTTCGCTGATCGCCGGCAGCAAGTGCTGTTRCACCGCCTGGACGGCCGCTATGTGCATGGCGGTGGGGAAGCAGTCGTTGGAGCTCTGGGAGCGATTGACGTGATCGTTGGGGTGCACCGGAGACTTGCCGCCACGGGGGTTGCCGGCCAGCTCGTTGGCGCGACCGGCGATCACTTCGTTGACGTTCATGTTGCTCTGGGTGCCGCTGCCGGTTTGCCAGACCACCAGCGGAAACTGGTCGTCGTGGTCGCCGGCGAGCACTTCGTCGGCCGCCTGCTCGATCAGGCGGGCGATATCGGCGGGTACGTCGCCGTTGCGATCATTGACCCGTGCCGCGGCTTTCTTGATCAGCGCCAGGGCATGCAACACCGCCAGCGGCATGCGTTCGTTGCCGATGGCGAAGTTGATCAGCGAGCGTTGCGTCTGAGCGCCCCAGTAGGCTTCATCCGGGACTTCAACCTCGCCGAGGCTGTCGGTTTCGATACGGCTCATCTTGCTCACTCCTGTAGGTCCGATTGCGCAGTTTAGGCCGTGATCCACAGCCGTGGTTCCATTAGTCTGAATTTGACCATTCAACCCCTCTAAATCAAGCGCGACAAGGCTCGGGGTTGAGCGACACACTTTTTTAGGCGCAGAATGGATGCCCTTGGGGTCTTACCTCGCCAGCTAGAAAAGGAAACTCGATGACTCGTCTTCGTGCCATCTGTACCGCCGTTGCTTTGGTCTGCGCCAGCGGCCAGGTTCTTGCCGACACCGCCAGCCATAACGCCAGTGCCGAGGCTTTCCTGACCATGGCGCACGCTGACAAACTGGGCACCCCGGTGTACATGCAAGTACAGCAGATGTTTGCCCAGCGTTTCGAACAGACCAAAGCCCCTGAGTCGAAAAAAGCCGTGCTGGAAACTTACCAGGCCAAGGCCAACGCCGCTCTGGACCAGGCCATTGGCTGGAACAAACTCAAGCCGGACATGATCAAGCTCTACACCACCAACTTCACCGAATCCGAGCTCAAGGACCTGGTTGCGTTCTACCAGTCGCCACTGGGCAAGAAAGTCCTGGAAAAAATGCCCCAGCTGACCCAGCAATCGGCCCAGATGACCCAGGCCAAGCTGGAAAGCGCGGTGCCGGTGGTCAACAAGCTGTTGGCTGACATGACCGCCGAGCTGACGCCGAAAGACGCGGCTGCACCAGCCAAGAAAAAGCCTTAAGCGGAGTTCGGTATGACCATGCAACAACGCATCGAATCGACGCTGGGCCTGCTTCAGCCCGAGCATCTGCAAGTGCTGGACGAGAGCCATATGCACAGCCGTGGGTTGCAAACCCATTTCAAGGCTGTGGTGGTCAGTGCACAGTTCGAAGGCCTGAACCGGGTCAAGCGCCACCAGAAGGTCTACGGCACGCTCGGCGAGCTGATGGGAGAGTTCCATGCGTTGGCGCTGCATACCTACACGCCAGAGGAATGGGCACAGATCGACGCGGCTCCGGCCTCGCCGACCTGTGCTGGCGGCAGCAAGCACTAAACACCGGTTTTTTGTTAGAATGCCCAACGCGCCGCTAACCCGGCGCGTTTTTTTTCGTATCCGGTTCACCCCTTACGAGGGTAGCCACCTGGAGATTTACCCATGACACAACAGATTGTCGTGGCGGCACTGTATAAGTTCGTCACTCTGGAAGATTACGTCGCCCTGCGCGAGCCCCTGCTGCAAGCGATGGTCGACAACGGCATCAAAGGCACGCTGCTGATCGCCGAAGAAGGCATCAACGGCACCGTGTCCGGCAGTCGCGAAGGTATCGACGGACTGATGGCCTGGCTCAAGAACGACCCTCGCATGGACGACATCGATCACAAAGAGTCGTACTGCGACGRTCAGCCGTTCTATCGCACCAAAGTCAAACTCAAGAAAGAAATCGTCACCCTCGGCGTGGAAGGCGTGGACCCGAACAAAAAGGTCGGCACCTACGTCGATCCGCAGGACTGGAACGCGCTGATCAGCGACCCGGAAGTACTGCTGATCGACACCCGTAACGATTACGAGGTCTCGATCGGTACCTTCGAAGGCGCCATCGACCCGAAAACCACCAGTTTTCGCGAATTTCCCGACTACATCAAAGCCAACTTCGACCCGGCCGTGCACAAGAAGGTCGCGATGTTCTGCACCGGCGGCATCCGTTGCGAGAAGGCGTCGAGCTACATGCTTAGCGAAGGCTTCGACGAGGTCTATCACCTCAAGGGTGGCATCCTGAAGTATCTCGAAGAGGTGCCACAGGAAGAAACCAGGTGGCAGGGCGACTGCTTCGTGTTCGACAACCGCGTGACCGTTCGTCACGACCTGAGCGAAGGCGACTACGATCAATGTCATGCCTGCCGCACGCCGGTCAGCGTGGAAGACCGCGCGTCCGAGCATTACGTGGCCGGCATCAGTTGCCCGCATTGCTGGGATAAGCTGAGTGAGAAGACCCGTCGCAGCGCCATCGACCGGCAGAAGCAGATCGAACTGGCCAAGGCTCGTAACCAGCCTCACCCGATCGGCTTCAACTACAAGCAAGCATCCTCCGAGGCCTGAACCATGTCTGCGCGCCTGCTCTATGTGATGGACCCGATGTGCTCCTGGTGCTGGGGGTTTGCTCCGGTGGCCAACGCACTGGTCGAACAGGCGCAAGCCGCAGGCGTGGAGGTGCATCTGATCGTGGGTGGTTTGCGCACCGGTAGCGGTGCCGCGCTGGAGCCGAGTACCCGGCGCTATATCCTCGAACACTGGCAGGCGGTCACCAAGGCCACCGGCCAGCCCTTCAAGCTTGAAGGCGCGTTACCCGACGGCTTTGTCTACGACACCGAGCCAGCCTGCCGGGCACTGGTGACGGCGCGCACACTGGCACCGGATTGTGCCTGGAAACTGCTCGGGCTGATTCAGCATGCGTTCTATGCCGAAGGGCGCGACGTCACCCGCGCCAGTGTGCTGGTGGAACTGGCCGAACAGGCCGGTCTGCCACGCATCGAATTCGCCGCCGCGTTTGACCGCGCCGATATGCACACCGCGACGGCGGCTGATTTCACCTGGGTCCAGGACCTGGGCATTGCCGGTTTCCCCACCCTGCTGGCTGAGCGTAACGGCCAACTGGCATTGTTGACCAATGGCTATCAGCCTTTGAGCGAGTTGTCCCCGCTGCTCGGCCGCTGGCTGGAGCGTGCTGCCTGTGCATGACCTGCCCGATGATGTTGCCTCCGCTAAACGTGTCGACCGTCTGAGCTGGGCGGAAATCCGTCGCCTGGCCCTGCATCACAAGAAATCCCTGTGGATCGCCAACGGCGTGGCCGTGCTGGCGACCTTGTGCAGCGTACCGATTCCCTTGCTCCTGCCGTTGCTGGTGGATGAGGTATTGCTGGGGCATGGTGATGCCGCGCTGAAGATCATGAACCACGCGCTGCCCGAAGGCTGGCAGAAGGCCGCGGGCTACATCGGCCTGATGCTGCTGGTGACCCTGACCCTGCGCTGCGCGGCGTTGATGTTCAACGTAGTGCAGGCGAAATTGTTCGCCGGGCTGGCCAAGGACATCGTCTATCGGATTCGTGTGCGGCTGATCGAGCGACTCAAGCGCATCTCGCTGGGCGAATACGAAAGCCTGGGCAGCGGCACGGTGACCACGCACCTTGTGACTGACCTGGACACGCTGGACAAATTCGTCGGCGAAACCCTCAGCCGTTTCCTCGTGGCCATGCTGACCCTGGTCGGCACGGCAGGCATTCTGGTGTGGATGCACTGGCAACTGGCGCTGCTGATTCTGCTGTTCAACCCCTTGGTGATCTACGCCACGGTGCAATTGGGCAAGCGGGTCAAGCACCTGAAGAAACTCGAGAATGACAGCACTTCGCGCTTCACCCAGGCACTGACCGAAACGCTGGATGCGATCCAGGAAGTTCGCGCCGGCAACCGCCAGGGGTTTTTCCTCGGTCGCTTGGGGCAGCGCGCCCGGGACGTGCGGGACTACGCGGTGAATTCGCAATGGAAGACCGATGCGTCGAACCGGGCCAGCGGCTTGCTGTTCCAGTTCGGCATCGATATTTTCCGGGCCGCGGCGATGCTCACCGTACTGTTTTCCGACCTTTCAATCGGCCAGATGCTCGCGGTGTTCAGCTACCTGTGGTTCATGATCGGTCCGGTTGAACAACTGCTGAACCTGCAATATGCCTACTACGCAGCCGGTGGTGCGCTGTCGCGAATCAACGAGCTGCTGTCCCGAGCCGATGAGCCCGAGTACTCGGGTGGAGTCGACCCGTTCAGTGGTCGCGAGACGGTCGGGCTGGAAGTACAGGGGTTGAGTTTCGGTTACGGTGATGAACTGGTCCTGAACCAGATGAACCTGTCCATCGCCCCCGGCGAAAAGGTCGCAATCGTCGGTGCCAGTGGCGGCGGCAAGAGCACGCTGGTGCAACTGCTGCTGGGCTTGTATACGCCGCTGGCGGGCACCATTCGCTTTGGTGGTTCAACCCAGCAAGAGATCGGCCTGGAAACCGTTCGGGAAAATGTCGCCGTGGTCCTGCAACATCCGGCGCTGTTCAACGACACCATCCGCGCCAACCTGACCATGGGCCGCGAACGCAGTGACGAGGCCTGTTGGCAGGCGCTGGAAATCGCCCAATTGCACGGCACGGTCCGGGATTTGCCCCATGGCCTGGACAGCATCGTCGGGCGCTCCGGCGTGCGTTTGTCCGGCGGACAACGCCAGCGTCTGGCCATCGCCCGGATGGTGCTGGCCGAGCCCAAGGTGGTGATCCTCGACGAAGCCACCTCCGCGCTCGATGCCGCCACCGAATACAACCTGCACCAGGCACTGGCGCGGTTTCTGAGCAACCGCACCACGCTGATCATTGCCCACCGTCTTTCGGCGGTAAAACAAGCCGATCGTGTGCTGGTGTTCGACGGCGGGCAAATTGCCGAGGACGGCGACCACCAGCAACTGATCGCCGAAGGTGGGTTATACGCCAAGCTGTATGGGCATTTGCAGCAGTTGTAGCGAGCCGCCGATTCAATACGATAAAAAACATGATCGCGACCGAATTCAGCGGCCGCGATGTTCCCTCCGGGCAAAGCTTGTCGCTTGCCGGGACCGGGATCGCAACCTAGTCTAGCTGTAGCGATTTCGTCCGGAAGACGAGCGAGCAGTGCTAACGCAAGGGACCTCATGAATCAAAAGCGGACTCTCGGAACGCCACGGCTGTTGGGCATCGTCTGGCCATTTATCGCCGTTGTGGTGTTTCAGGCCCTCTTGGGCGGTGTCAGCCTTTATGTGCTGTCGGCTGTTCGCGGTTATGTCGCCGGTGAGAGCCTGTGGTCCAAGGGCCAGAAAGACGCCATCTATTACCTCAATCTCTACGCCGACAGCGGCGACGAAGCGATTTTTCATAAATACCAGAACGCCATTTCCGTGCCTCAGGGCGGGCATGAATTGCGTGTGGCGCTGGATCATCGGCCGCCGGACATCACGGCGGCACGGGTGGCGATCCTCAAGGGCGGCAACCATCCGGATGACATCACCAGTGTGATCTGGCTGTACCTGAATTTCCGGCACTTCAGTTACCACGAGAAAGCCATCGACCTTTGGATGGTGGGCGACGCGTATCTGGTGCAACTCGATGCCGTTGCGCGGGAGATGCATCAGCGCATCACCACCAGGCAGGCCACCGATGCCGATATCAAGCGCTGGAAGGATCAGATATTCGTCATCAACGAAAGTGTGACACCGGCGGCGAAGGCCTTCAGCGATGCCTTGGGCGAAGGCTCGCGGATGATCCTGCGACTGTTGCTGGTGATCAACCTCGCCACCGCCCTGGGCTTGATTGCATTGGCCTTGATGCGCACCCATAAACTGCTCAAGCAGCGCCATGCCTTCGCCGATGCGCTGCAACTGGAGAAAGAACGGGCGCAGATCACTCTGCAATCGATTGGCGATGGCGTGATCACCACGGATGTTTCCGGTGCGATTGCCTACATGAATCCGGCGGCCGAGGCATTGACCCACTGGAAGGCCGAGCAGGCGACAGGGTTGCCGCTGGCGGCGCTGTTCAACCTGCTGGATGAAAATGCACAGAGCGACGGTTTCACCCTGATCGAGCATATTCTGAGCGGCCAACTCAGTGGCGGCAGTGAGCACTCCAAGTTGATTCAACGCCTGGACGGCAGCACGGTGTCGGTCACGCTGGTGGGTGCTCCGATCCGCAATGCCGGCAAAGTCAGCGGAACGGTGCTGGTGCTGCATGACATGACCCAGGAGCGGCAATACATCGCCAATCTGTCGTGGCAGGCGACCCACGACGCCTTGACCGGGCTTGCCAACCGCCGCGAATTCGAATATCGCCTGGAACAGGCGCTGCACAACCTGACCCGCCATTCGGGTCGCCATGCCCTGATGTTCCTCGATCTGGATCAGTTCAAGCTGGTCAACGATACCTGCGGTCACGCGGCAGGCGACGAACTGTTGCGGCATATCTGTGCCTTGTTGCAATCCGGGCTGCGCGAAGGCGATACCCTGGCGCGCCTTGGCGGCGACGAATTCGGCATCCTGCTGGAAAACTGCGCGCCGGAAGCGGCGGAGAAAATTGCCGAGAGCCTGCGTCAGACTGTGCAAAATCTGCATTTTGTCTGGAAGGGCCGGCCTTTCGTGACCACTGTCAGCATCGGGCTGGTCCATGTTGCGCAGAATCCGACGACGCTCGAAGCCTCGCTGCGTGCTGCCGACATGGCGTGCTACATGGCCAAGGAAAAGGGCCGGAACCGGGTCCAGGTCTATCATCCGGATGACTCGGAGTTGTCCCTGCGCTTCGGCGAAATGGCTTGGGTGCAACGTTTGCACATGGCGCTGGAGGAGGACCGCTTCTGCCTGTACGCCCAGGAAATTGCCCCCTTGGGTCATGTCGAACAGGGCGGCGGGCACATTGAGATTCTGCTGCGATTGCATGACGAAGCCGGGCGGATGATCTTGCCCGACAGCTTCATTCCGGCAGCTGAACGCTATGGCCTGATGAGTTCGCTGGATCGTTGGGTTGTGCAGAACGTGTTCAAGATCATTGCCCAATGCCGGGCCGAGCCACACCGTGGGCCGCTGGCCATGTGTGCGATCAATCTGTCAGGCACGACGATCGGGGATGAGGCGTTCCTGGACTTCCTGCGCGAACAGTTTGTGACGTATTCGATTCCGCCTGAAATGATTTGTTTTGAAATTACTGAGACCAGTGCTATTTCAAATCTTGGCAGCGCCATTCGATTCATTAATGAACTCAAAGGCTTAGGGTGCTATTTTTCACTGGATGACTTTTGCGCCGGAATGTCCTCATTCGCGTACCTGAAACATTTGCCTGTAGACTTCCTGAAGATCGATGGGAGTTTCGTAAAGGATATGCTGGACGACCCGATTAACCGCGCCATGGTCGAAGTGATCAATCACATCGGTCATGTCATGGGTAAGCGCACGATTGCCGAGTTTGTCGAAACGCCCCAGATCGAGCAGGCATTGCTGGAGATCGGGGTGGATTACGCTCAAGGGTATGTGATTGAACGCCCGCATTTGTTTACCTTTGATAGCCTGTTAAGTCGTCCCRCCAGGCCTCAGCCGCTGTTGTTCAAGGCCCCTGGCACGTTCCGTTGAAACTCCTGCCGGTCTTACAATCACAATCAAAAGGAGCTCGACAGTGATCGACACATTCAACCGAACCGGACCGCTCATGGAAGCTGCAAGTTACCCTGCCTGGGCCCAGCGCCTGATCCAGGATTGCAGCGAGAGCAAGCGCCGGGTTGTCGAACACGAACTGTACCAACGCATGCGAGACAACAAACTCAGTGCAAAGACCATGCGCCAATACCTGATCGGTGGCTGGCCGGTGGTCGAACAGTTCGCGTTGTATATGGCACAAAACCTCACCAAGACACGCTTTGCCCGTCATCCCGGCGAAGACATGGCCCGTCGCTGGCTGATGCGTAATATCCGCGTCGAATTGAACCACGCCGATTACTGGGTGCACTGGAGCCGCGCGCACGGTGTCAGCCTGGAGGACCTTCAGGCGCAGCAGGTTGCACCGGAGCTTCATGCCTTGAGCCATTGGTGTTGGCACACCAGTTCATCCGACTCGCTGATCGTTGCGATTGCCGCCACCAACTACGCCATCGAAGGGGCGACCGGGGAATGGTCGGCGGTAGTCTGTTCCAGCGGCATCTACGCCACCTCGTTCCCCGAGGAGGATCGCAAGCGGGCGATGAAGTGGCTGAAGATGCATGCCCAGTACGACGATGCCCATCCATGGGAAGCCCTGGAAATCATCTGCACATTGGCGGGCACCAACCCGAGCAAATCCCTGCAGGTGGAGTTGCGCCAGGCTGTGTGCAAGAGCTACGACTACATGTACCTGTTTCTCGAGCGTTGCATGCAGTTGGAGCACGCAGAAAGAGCACCGGTCGCGCGTGAGCGGATGGCACTGGCCGAAAGCTGATTCAATCGCTGCTTGAAAAAACTGTGGGAGCGAGTCTGCTCGCGAATACGGACTGTCAGTCAACATCATCGTTGAAGGTCAGATCCCATTCGCGAGCAGGCTCGCTCCCACATTGGTTTGTGTGGTGGCTGAAAAATCAGCCCGCCATCTTCAGTCGGTTACGACCTTCGCGCTTGGCTACATACAATGCACTGTCTGCCCGTCGCAACAGGCTTTCGGCAGACTCGCCGGGTAACAGTGTCGAACAGCCGAGGCTGACTGTCAGCACGATCAGATGACTATCGGCCAGGTACTCTTGCGACTGCACTGCGAGCCGCAGTCGTTCCCCGACCATGGCCGCGGCCTCGCGGGTGGTGTTCGACAGCAGGATCAGGAACTCTTCACCGCCATAGCGAAACACCATGTCCACGTTGCGCAGCTGGTTTTTGATCGAGGCAGCGACCGCCTTGAGCACGTCATCGCCGGTGCTGTGGCCGTGGGTATCATTGACTTGCTTGAAATGATCGATGTCCAGCATCAGCACCGATAACGGTTGCAGATGGCGCCGGGATATCTCGATTTCCCTTTGCAGCGTCTGGTCCATGGCGATGCGGTTGCCGGTGCCCGTCAGCGGGTCGCGCAGTGCGCTTTGGGTGGCGGTACGGTAAAGCAGCGCGTTGCGCATCGGGAAAAGCAGCGCGGCCAGCAGTGATTCGAGATTGCCCTGTTCCTGTTCGCTGAAGCGCTGATTGCGGCGGAAAATCAGCTCACCCAGGTGTTCGCCTTCGTGGCTGAGGCTGTAACTGATGGAGTGGTGGCCGCGTTGGCCGAACTCCAGACGCAAGTCACTGCTCTTGTGCAGGTAGCACAAAGCGTCCAGCGGTACCAATCGCTGAATCTCGCGATAGAACGTCCCAAGAATGCGTTGCGGCTCCAGACTGGTTTGCAGCTGCAGGCTCAGTTGCTGGCGCAATTGCGCAAGACTGACAGGCCTTGCCAGAAGAGGCGGGTGCTGACCAAAGCCCAGGCGCTGCAATTTGGCGCTATCGAAGTCAATTGCGTTGGTCTGGGAAGGTGGTTTCATAAGGCGTGCGCCCCTAAGCAGTAAGGCTGTCTTACAAGCAGGGTGAGAGCGGCTTAGGCTGCGCGTCGTACTGGTCCGTCAGTCCCGTAGGACATTTCGTACAAGTTTAATCTGCTTTGTAGAAGAAGAGTAATCGCCGCACTCAAGCTTCGTCCCGTCTGCTTTCACGTTGCGTGTCTGAGCAAAGTTAGAGCGAAAGTCGTGCCATTCGGTTCATCTGAATAAAAATCGTATTAAATCAACTGGTTGTGCTTCGTCTATTACTTTTGCAGCGCTGCATGTGACGTTTGTTTGACAGGTACCTGGCGTGTATTCGAGTGCCGCGACAGGAAATCGGCGCGGCACCAAAAAGCGACGTACGGTCGCTACTGGGCGTTGAACGCCTGGCCGTTGATACCGGTGCTGTCCGGGCCCATCAGGTAAAGGTAGACCGGCATGATCTCCTCGGGCGTCGGGTTGTTCAGCGGATTTTCACCCGGGTAAGCCTGGGCGCGCATGCTGGTGCGGGTAGCGCCCGGGTTGATGCTGTTGGAGCGTACCGGGGCCACGGTATCGACTTCGTCGGCCAGGGTTTGCATCAGGCCTTCAGTGGCGAATTTGGAGACGCCATAAGCGCCCCAGTACGCACGTCCCTTGCGGCCGACGCTGCTGGACGTGAATACCACCGAGGCATCTTGCGACAGCTTGAGCAGCGGCAGCAGAGTGCTGGTGAGCATGAACATGGCATTGACGTTGACTTGCATGACCCGCATGAAGTTTTCGCCGGACAGCTGCTCGATCGGCGTGCGCGGGCCGATGATCGAAGCATTGTGCAGCAGTCCGTCGAGATGCCCGAATTCGTTTTCGATCATCGCCGCCAGCTCATCGTATTGATGGGGCAGGGCGGTTTCGAGGTTGAACGGGATCACCGCCGGTTGTGGATGGCCGGCGGCTTCGATTTCGTCGTAGACCTGGATCAGGTTGGCTTCGGTCTTGCCCAGCAGCAGCACGGTTGCGCCGTGGGCCGCGTAGGTTTTTGCCGCTGCGGCGCCAATACCGCGTCCTGCGCCGGTGACCAGAATGACCCGATCCTTGAGCAGTTCGGGGCGGGCGGAATAATCAAACATAAAAACCTCGACAATAATTCTTCAGGTCAAGCGTTATCCCTGTGGGAGCGAGCCTGCTCGCGATGGCGGTATCAAATTCAACATCAATGCTGACTGATCCGCCGCTATCGCGAGCAGGCTCGCTCCCACATTGGTAATGCTCACATCCTCGCAAGACTGTGGTCATTCGCTCTTGCGGGAGCGCGGCTCAGCAACTGCACAGCGCACTATCGAGCACCTTGCGCAACTCCAGCGGATGATCGACCACCACATCCGCACCCCAATGCCGCGGGTTGTCATCCGGGTGGATATAGCCGAAGGTCACCGCAGCAGTCTTGGTACCGGCATCGCGGCCTGACTCGATGTCGCGCAGGTCATCGCCGACGAACAGCACGCTGGCCGGGTCCAGGTCGAGCATCTTGCAGGCCAGGATCAGCGGTTCCGGGTCCGGTTTGCTGTTCTTCACATGATCCGGGCAGATCAGCAGCGCCGAGCGTTCAGCCAGCCCCAACTGTTGCATGATCGGCTCGGCGAAGCGAAGCGGCTTGTTGGTGACCACCCCCCAGATCAGGTTGGCTTTTTCGATGTCGGCCAGCAATTCAGCCATGCCGTCGAACAGCTTGCTGTGCACCGCACAGCCGACGAGGTAGCGCTCCAAAAACTCCAGGCGCAGCTCCTCGAAACCCGGCGATTCCGGGTCCATGGCGAAGGTCACTGCGACCATTGCGCGGGCGCCGCCGGAAATCTCGTCGCGGATGTGCTTGTCGTTCATCGGTGGCAAGCCGCGGTCGGCACGCATCGCCTGACAGATCGCAATGAAGTCCGGCGCGGTGTCGAGCAGGGTGCCGTCCATGTCGAAAAGAACCGCTCTGATTGGCATCGACTTATTCCTCGCGCAGGGTCTGGATCATGTAGTTGACGTCCACGTCGCAGGCCAGTTTGTAGTGCTTGGTCAGCGGGTTGTAGGTCAGGCCGATGATGTCCTTGACGGTCAGGCCGGCCATGCGGCTCCAGGCGCCGAGTTCGGAAGGGCGGATGAATTTCTTGAAGTCGTGGGTGCCGCGCGGCAGCAACTTCATGATGTATTCGGCGCCGACGATGGCGAACAGATACGCTTTCGGGTTGCGGTTGATGGTGGAGAAGAACACCTGGCCGCCGGGCTTGACCATGCGGAAGCAAGCGCGGATGACCGACGACGGATCCGGCACGTGCTCAAGCATTTCCAGGCAGGTGACCACGTCGAACTGCTCGGGCATTTCCTCGGCCAGGGCTTCGGCGGTGATCTGCCGGTATTCGACGCTCACGCCCGACTCCAGCTGATGCAGCTGGGCAACCGCCAACGGCGCTTCGCCCATGTCGATACCCATCACGGTCGCGCCGCGCTGAGCCATGGCTTCGCTGAGGATGCCGCCGCCGCAACCGACGTCGAGGACCTTCTTGCCCGCCAGGTTGACGCGTTCGTCAATCCAGTTGACCCGCAGCGGGTTGATGTCGTGCAGCGGTTTGAATTCGCTTTCGCGGTCCCACCAGCGATGGGCCAGGGCCTCGAATTTGGCGATTTCGGCGTAGTCGACGTTGCTCATGGTCTAGTCCTCTAAAACTTGAAAAATCCTGTTGCCCCGGATTGTGCTCCAGGGTGCTTACGATTCGGTGCGGCCACTGATGCGCTGGCCCCAGGCCTTCGCGACAGTGCCAAGCTGTTGTTCGTCCAGGCTTGTCAGGCGACGGTCGTCGAGCAATTGCTTGCCGGCAACCCAAAGGTGTTTCACGCAGTCGCGGCCGGTGGCGTATATAAGCTGCGAAACCGGGTCGTAGACCGGTTGCTGGGCCAGGCCGGAGAGGTCGAACGCGACCATGTCCGCGGCTTTGCCGATTTCCAGCGAGCCGGTTTCGGCCTCGATACCCAATGCCCGGGCGCCATTGAGGGTGGCCATGCGCAAGGCGCGATGGGCATCCAGCGCGGTGGCCGAGCCGGCGACAGCCTTGGCCAGCAGGGCCGCGGTGCGGGTTTCGCCGAGCAGGTCCAGGTCATTGTTGCTGGCCGCGCCATCGGTGCCGACCGCGACATTGACCCCGGCCTCCCACAAACGCTCGACCGGGCAGAATCCGCTGGCCAGCTTGAGGTTCGACTCCGGGCAATGAATCACATTGCTGTTGCTTTCTACCAGTAGCGTCAGGTCTTCTTCGCTGATCTGGGTCATGTGAACCGCCTGGAAACGTGGCCCCAGCAAGCCCAGGCGTGCCAGGCGGGCCAGCGGGCGTTCACCGCGCTGCTCGACCGATTGCTGCACTTCGAACGCCGTTTCATGCACGTGCATGTGAATCGATGCGTCCAGCTCTTCGGCAATCACCCTGATTTTTTCCAGGTTTTCGTCGCCCACGGTGTAGGGGGCATGGGGGCCGAAGGTGATTTTGATGCGCTCGTGGTGTTTGAGATCGCCAAACAATTCGACGCCCTGACGAATGGCTTCGTCCRCCGTAGCGGCGCCCGGAATCGGGAAATCGAGGATCGGAATCGCGATCTGCGCGCGAATACCGCTGTTGTGCACCCGCTCGCTGGCAACCTTCGGGAAGAAGTACATGTCAGAGAAACAGGTGATGCCGCMTTTGATTTGCTCGGCGATGGCAAGGTCGGTGCCGTCGCGCACGAAATCTTCATCGACCCATTTGGCCTCGGCGGGCCAGATATGGTTTTCCAGCCAGGTCATCAATGGCAGGTCATCGGCCAGGCCACGGAACAGCGTCATCGCCGCGTGCCCGTGGGCATTGATCAGGCCGGGGCTGAGCAACATGTCGGGCAATTCACGGATTTCGGTTGCGTTAAGCTTCAGTGCGGCGGAACGTGGGCCGATAAACGCGATGCGTCCATCACGGATGCCCACGCCATGCTCCTTGAGGACAACACCAGCGGGTTCGACGGGTACCAGCCAGGTCGGCAGCAATAACAGGTCGAGCGCAGCGGCAGTGTTCGGCATCGAAGGTCGGTTCCAGTGCTTTTGTATAGGATGGCGAAGTATACCCGAGCGTCTTCGCGGGGGGATCGCTATAATCGGCGGCTTTTGTTCATGAGTGCGGGGTGAGGGATGCGCGATCGACTGTTGGCTGCGGAAAAGGTAAAGGCCATCGATTGGCGTGATGGCGCTCTCCATCTGCTGGATCAGCGTATTTTGCCGTTCGAGGAAACCTGGATTGCCTACACCAGCGCCGCTGGCGTGGCCGAGGCCATTCGCTCGATGGTGGTGCGCGGTGCTCCGGCGATTGGTATCAGTGCCGCTTATGGCATCGTACTGGCGGCCCGCGCCCGGATTGCCGAAGGTGGCGACTGGTACGCTGCGCTGGAAGAGGATTTCATGCTGTTGGCCGATTCCCGTCCTACCGCGGTCAACCTGTTCTGGGCGCTGGGGCGCATGCACGACCGGCTTGATCGCCTGAAGGACAATGCCGATCCGCTGGAGGTGCTGGAAGCCGAGGCCATCGCCATTCATGAAAGTGATCGCGAAGCCAACCTGACCATGGCCCAGCTGGGTGTGGACCTGATCCGCAAGCATCAGGGCAACGCCCAGGCGATCCTGACCCACTGCAACACCGGCGCTCTGGCCACGGGCGGCTTTGGCACGGCGCTGGGGGTGATTCGTGGTGCATTCATCGAGGGTATGGTCGAGCAGGTCTATGTCGACGAAACCCGCCCGTGGCTGCAGGGCTCGCGACTGACTGCGTGGGAGCTGGCCAATGAAGGCATTCCCGTGACCCTCAATGTCGATTCCGCCGCGGCGCATATCATGAAGACCAAAGGCCCTACCTGGGTCATCGTCGGCGCGGACCGGATCACCGCCAATGGCGACGTGGCCAACAAGATCGGCACCTATCAACTGGCCGTCAATGCCATGCACCACGGCGTGCGCTTCATGGTGGTGGCGCCGAGTTCAACCATTGACATGAACCTGGCCAGCGGCGATGACATTCCGATTGAAGAGCGTGATGGTCGCGAGCTACTGGAGGTCGGTGGCAAGCGCGTCGGGGCCGACGTCAATGCCTTTAACCCGGTGTTCGACGTGACGCCGGCGGACCTGATCGATGCGATCGTCACCGAAAAAGGCATCGTCGAGCGCCCGGATACGGCGAAGATGGCGCAGTTGATGTGCCGTAAGCGTCTGCATTGATAGTTTCTGGCGTCTGAAAGATAGCCATCGCGAGCAAGCTCGCTCCCACAGTGTTTGCGGTGCACACA
>NZ_JBGCUL010001015.1:0-1559 GCF_054177685.1 Pseudomonas sp. P5_A2_2 | reverse complement strand
GAATATCGGCGCCGAAGCGCACAAGGTGCTGATTGCCGCTGATGCACGAAACGACATTAAATGGCTCAAGGGCAGCGTCAGTTCAACCGATGCAGGGGTAGTCATCAGCAGAGTACCTCGATCACAACCAGACACGAATACGGTATGGAATGGGCAGTGGCGTCCAGACGATGGAGGAAGTATCCAACCCTTCGCCTTGATTCACTCCAGACATAAAGAACAATTCAGTTTTATAGATCGCAAATGGATCAAGCAAAATAAAACTTACCCATTCTTCCCCAAGGAAAAACTGACACCCGAACAAGAAACCACACTCTTTGCTCAAACGCCCATGACAGAAAAAACTAACGCCGGCAACATCAAACAAAAAACAGAATTATTCGCTGAATACGGAATGCAGCTTGACGTACATACCTTGTCCTATTTCAAGGTACCTGGAAATGTTGCCGCGGAAGTGACAAACCTCAATGGCGGACTGATCGCAGACCTTGTCAATCAGAAATCAAATGGCGAACCTGCCATTCAGCGCATCATAGAACCGATGGCCGGGTCGGGCTATTATGGCAACTATGCCAGGGCCGTCGGATTTGAAGGAGAGATGATGATAAATGATCTTAATCCCCTGATCTCATGGACTCAAAAGGAAATAGCCCAACAACCTGATCGCGTAAAATACTACATTGAATTCATTAAAAGAGACCTCATTCGAATCGGCGAAACGAACCAGTTCCTCTTTAACAGTGAGCTGGCTATAAAATTTGCTTCCAAAGAGGATGCCAAAGCCTATATCGGGCTCGATCCAGCCCCCAAAGGCACCCCGGAGACGCTGGAAGCGAAAGCCAAGGTGAACAAATTCCGCGACGATGTTAGAGACTACTTCATTGAGGCCATGCAGGTTATTGTTGAGATAAAAGACGGAGCGGTCATTATCAGCCCTCCCCCGACCAAAGGTGCTTCAATTACCGCCAGGCTACAGGACGGCGAGCCAGCTCTTGACGCACCTGTTCACTCTGCAGATGACAGAGCATTTCTTGCCGCCATGTTTTATATGACTCAGAACAGCAACCAACGCAATAACGCCATTAATGAAATAAGGCTGCTACAAAACGGCAAACACACTTTTCATTTTCCTTCCAATCTAATGTTTTCGGAAGGGAGAACCTTAAAATTGTTTTCAGCCGGCTTGGCGAACATCGATCATCTCAATTACATCGGCCACCTTCATGAACGCGCAAAACGGCCAACTCATTTTTCGACTGGAGACGGCTGGCAGTTGTTGGATAACCTCCGTGACACGACAAGAAACCCAAGCGACCTGATTCTATTGAGTGGGCATTTTAGCCATGTCTACAATACCGAGGCTCTCTTTTTCGATAACATCAAGAGGCATGTGGTTCCTCTCAGCAATAACGGCGCCAGAATTATCATTACAAACTCTTATTCAGCCTCCAAAGAGAAGTCATTTAACGAACTCGGATTCCACACCTTCAAACGAGCAAGGGATTCGGACCACAAAGGCCACAGCATCGCCATTGCCAAAGCGGACTATCTATTGGCCA
>NZ_JBGCUL010001014.1:0-1559 GCF_054177685.1 Pseudomonas sp. P5_A2_2 | reverse complement strand
ACACCCGACTGGGCCGAAGCGCCCGCCACTTTAGCAATGGTTATCGGTCCACTCAAGTTTTTTACCGAGAGCTCGCCGAACAACATTTTCTTCAGTGAATCAAGGGTCAGCACGCTCATGGTCCAGGTGCGTCGAGCCCCCTCGCCAATCGCTGCCAATGGCCCGTAACTGACCTCGCGGATCATTTCCGGTGGCCAATCGACCGCCTTCACCCCAGCCCCCAGGTAACCGCTGGGTGACTTGCTCTCGCCGCGAGCGGCCAGCGTCACAGGGACGTCGATTTGAGCACCGTCGCGCTCAACCCGCAGCATGATTTTGGTGTCAGGATGCATACGGACGGTATCGACGACCTGCTGCCAGTCATCCAGCGTACGACCATCAAGCGCCAGCAACCGGTCACCCGCCTTCAGGCCGGCAGCCTGAGCTGGCCCCTTTGGATCGAGCTCAGCCAGGACAGGCGGCAATGCCGGGCGCCACGGGCGAATCCCCAACGAGTGGATAGGGTCCGGCTCGTCAGCCCCTTTGAGCCATTTGTTCAGCGCAAGTTCACGAGGGGAATCAGCCGTGGAGCCCTGTTCGCGAACCATTATCTGCAACGAGCCGCTTTCACCCAGGCGACGAACCAATTGCAGATTCACCTCCGCCCAGCCTGAAGTCGCCTCACCATCAATGGCCACGATTTCCTGGCCTGGGCTCAAACCCGCCTTGGCCGCAATACTGCCGGACTCGACAGCCCCGATGACTGGACGCACCTGCTCGCTGCCGAGCATTGCCAAACCCCAGAAGAACACCAATGCCAGCAGGAAATTGGCTATCGGCCCTGCAGCTACGATGGCAATGCGCTGACGAACGGACTTGCGATTGAAGGTCTGGCCGAGCTGATCGAGGGGCACTTCACCCTCGCGCTCGTCGAGCATTTTGACGTARCCGCCCAACGGAATCGCGGCGATGACGAATTCGGTGCCTTGCTTGTCGTGCCAGCGCAGCAATGGCATGCCGAAGCCTACGGAGAAGCGCAGCACTTTGACCCCACAACGACGCGCGACCCAAAAATGGCCGAACTCGTGGAAGGTAACCAGCACACCCAGAGCGACCAGGGTGCCGACAATCATATAGAGCGCGCTCATCTACTTTCTCCGCAATCCGATCCGCTGCTGCCTGGGTCAACTATCCGCAGCWTTTACCGCCCGTGACGACTCAACCATTGTCCGGCCAGCAATCGCGCCTTCGCGTCTGCCGTGAACACTGCCTCGAGATCGCCCACTGCCACTACAGGCTCCAGATTCAATACTTCTTCGATGATACTCGCGATTTCCGGGTAACGAACCCGCTCGTCGAGAAATGCCGCCACCGCCACTTCGTTCGCCGCATTGAGCATCGCCGGCGCGCTGTTACCCGCCTCGGCTGCCTGACGGGCCAGACGCAGACAAGGGAAACGCTCTTCATCGGGCGCCTGGAAGTCCAGCCGTGCAATGGCAAACAGATCCAGCGGTGCCACACCCGAGTCAATCCGCTCCGGCCAGGCCAGGGCATTGGCGATGGGCGTGCGCATGTCCGGA
>NZ_JBGCUL010001013.1:0-1565 GCF_054177685.1 Pseudomonas sp. P5_A2_2 | reverse complement strand
AGACCCCGGCGGCGTGGCCATCGCGACCCTGTGCATCGTCGCTCCACGAGCCGATGCCAAGAAAAACTACAATGACTACCGCCGGGTGTTGATCGACAGCGCCAACAGCCTGGCCCGTCGCATCAACGAATAACAGCGGCTGCCTGCGGCCGCGTGAACGAGGAGTTCGACCATGTCTTCTGCCCCCCATACTGCCAATGTGGACAAAGGCGCTGCCCCGATCGGTGCCAGCCTGGTGCGTGACGTCAGCCTGCCCGCGCTGGTACTGCACCGCGAGGCGCTGGAACACAACATTCGCTGGATGCAGGACTTCGTCAGCAACAGCGGCGCGGAACTGGCACCCCATGGCAAGACCAGCATGACCCCGGCGCTGTTCCGTCGCCAACTGGACGCCGGTGCCTGGGGCATCACCCTGGCCAGCGCCACGCAAACCCGTGCCGCCTACGCCCATGGCGTGCGTCGTGTGCTGATGGCCAACCAGTTGGTCGGCACGCCGAACATGGCGCTGATCGCCGACCTGCTGGCCGACCCGACGTTCGATTTTTATTGCATGGTCGATCACCCGGACAACGTTGCCGACCTCGGCGCCTATTTCGCCTCCCGTGGCGTGCGCCTGAACGTGATGATCGAATACGGCGTGGTCGGCGGGCGTTGCGGTTGCCGCAGCGAGCAGGAAGTGCTCGACCTGGCCAAGGCCATCGCCGCGCAACCGGCCCTGGCCCTTACCGGGATCGAAGGCTACGAAGGGGTGATCCATGGCGATCACGCCGTGACCGGTATCCGCGATTTCGCCGCGTCACTAGTGCGCCTGGCGGTGCAGTTGCAGGACAGCGGCGCCTTCGCCATTGCCAAGCCGATCATCACCGCGTCGGGCTCGGCCTGGTATGACCTGATTGCCGAATCCTTCGAAGCGCAAAACGCCGGTGGACGCTTCCTCAGCGTGCTGCGTCCCGGCAGTTACGTGGCTCACGACCATGGCATCTACAAGGAAGCGCAGTGCTGCGTACTCGACCGTCGCAGCGATCTGCACGAAGGCCTGCGTCCGGCGCTGGAAGTGTGGGCGCACGTGCAGTCGTTGCCTGAGCCGGGGTTTGCGGTGATTGCCCTGGGCAAGCGCGACGTGGCCTACGACGCCGGCTTGCCGGTGCCGTTGTTGCGGTACAAGGCGGGTGTGGTGCCGGCCAAAGGCGATGATGTGAGTGCGTGCAAAGTGACCGCGGTGATGGACCAGCATGCGTTCATGACCGTGGCGCCAGGGGTTGATCTGCGGGTGGGCGACATCATTTCGTTCGGCACTTCGCACCCGTGCCTGACGTTCGACAAATGGCGTGTTGGCTGTCTGGTGGATGAACAACTGAATGTCATCGAGACCATGGAAACCTGTTTCTAAGGCTCAGGACCGAGGCGCGGCCATCGCGAGCAGGTCGGATCGCCGCACCGTCGCTCCCACATTGGAATGCGATCCCCTGTAGGAGCGAGCCTGCTCGCGATAGCGTCCCCCCAGACAACAAAGAAACACCAGAGACCCCACAACAATGAACACCATCAACACCCTGGGCCCCAAC
>NZ_JBGCUL010001012.1:0-1566 GCF_054177685.1 Pseudomonas sp. P5_A2_2 | reverse complement strand
CGTGACCGTTGGTGGGGATTGCTGCGCGAAGAGTGGTTGGCKCCGAAGGATGGSRAKSCRATCACKTGGRAARWTTTTGCGGAYAACATCCGGAGCGCAAAGGAGTTTCACCAGGACATCGCTGGGTCATACCACCCGCAAACCTACGTCTACTACGGCAACGACGACAARCACCCCAGCTTCGAATCCATCACCTGGGAAATGCGACGCGGGTCTCGYCTCAAYGGCCCCCATGCCTCAAGCCCCGATGCCTTCACGGTGTCCAGCCTGCAGATGCATGARGTGCGCGACGACGGACGCAGCCCGTTGTACGTCGGCGGGCAAGCCGAGGCCGTGCCACCCCTGCGCGGTGATCCCGACGCGCCGGTCAGAACCGTGCAGACCAGCTATTGGGAGCTGCACTGCCGCATGCAGGACGGCGCGGGCGACGGCACCGTTCCGGTGAGTTCTGGCCGTGCGCCGATCAGGCAGGCACGCAAGGATTCGATCCGCCAGCAAGTCCAGGCGCCCGGCTTCGACCATGAAGCGTCGTACACCAATCCGTTAACCCAGCAATTCACCCTCTATTCCCTTATCAAAATCGCAGCGAAAGCCAAGAGGCCGCTATGCGCCGGTTGACCGCTTTTTTGACAGGCCTGCTGTTGGGGGCGGTCGCCGGGTGCACCGCCTTCAAACAGCCCASYGAACAGGAGAAACAAACCGTGCACGAAYTGACCARCAACATGCGCACCTGGGCGYTGGGCCGWGGSCTGATCGATCTGCCSGCCAACTGGASKGGTGGCGGGGATGTGAWGCTSTACTAYGGAYTGGGKGCYGATCACTCAASCGTTGAGGTTCGGRTGCTGGGGGASGGCGTGACGCAGGAGMGATTTGATGCGGCCTTGMAKGAGCGGGCGCGTCGGATYTCGGCGGTTAAGAACTATAAGAATTCAGATGTGTCGATGCTGGTGTCGGCGAAAATGGCCTCACCCAGGGAAAAGTTGCTGCAGTACTACAAGCAAGCAACACGCCGCCAAACATTCGTTCATGAGTCTCATCTGCTGATCGATGACGTCTACGTCATGCTCAGAGCKSARTCCTACRACGGCGATACGGWKCCCGTTSAARCCCRWCTRTTAAAGCTGTCGAAGGAAATCTTCAAAGTCACCCCCGAAAATGCCGGCGCGGGKTTTGCGCTTGGGCCGATTGTGATYCGCAGTCAYCACGATCAGGAGATCGCGACATTCAATTTTCGGCCTCCTGCTTCGGATGTGTCGCTGGAGGTCTATGTCAACGCGCTTTCGCCAGGCGAAAGTGAGCCCTTGCTAATCCGCACCAAAGAAACATCCAGAATTTTTCTAGCTGACGATTACGACAACTTGCGAGGCGGTGCGACAAGCATTGCGAGTATGCGAGCCGAGGAGCTTTTAATTGGCTTCAGTGATGATACCCATCGCCAACTCCTTTTCCTTGCGGAGAACTACCGTAAAGCGCGCTCACTGAGTAGTCCCTTCATGAGTTTCAGTCTGACAGCGGGCGGTATTAAAAGCAGGCCAAAGAATCCTGATGTTGAAGTCGACCTCGTTC
>NZ_JBGCUL010001011.1:0-1570 GCF_054177685.1 Pseudomonas sp. P5_A2_2 | reverse complement strand
ATGAAGTACTGGTGCTGGAGTCTTCCGGCCAGCCGCTGCTGGACCAGGCGGCGCAACGAATCGTCCGGCTGGCGGTGCCGTTGCCGATGGCGATCAAGTCCACCGAGTGCTTGGCGCACAGGGCGGCGAGCACGGCGAGGGTCTGGTCCCACTTGTTGTGCGGCACGTGCGGGTAAACCGTGGCGTGATCCAGCAGTTTGCCGGTGGAGTCAACCACGGCGACCTTGCAACCGGTGCGCAGGCCCGGGTCCAGGCCCAGAGTGGCGCGCGGGCCGGCCGGGGCCGACAGCAGCAGGTCGTGCAGGTTGTGGGCGAAGACGTTGATCGCTTCGGTTTCCGCGCCATCGCGCAGCTCGCCCAGCAGGTCGGTCTCCAGGTGGGTGTAGAGCTTGACCTTCCAGGTCCAGCGCACCACTTCGCCCAGCCATTTGTCGGCGGCGCGGTTCTGGTTCTGGATGCCGAATTGCTGGCCGATCATGCCTTCGCACGGGTGCATGCTGCCCGGCAGTTCGTCGCCGACTTTCAGCGCGGAGCTGAGGATGCCTTCGTTGCGGCCACGGAAAATCGCCAGCGCGCGGTGCGACGGCATGCTTTTGAGCGGTTCGTCGTGTTCGAAGTAATCGCGGAACTTGGCGCCTTCCTCTTCCTTGCCGGCGATCACGCGGGCACTGAGGGTGGCTTCCTGCTTGAGGTAGTTGCGCAGCTTCTCCAGCAGGCTGGCATCTTCGGCGAAGCGCTCCATCAGGATGTATTTGGCGCCTTCGAGGGCTGCCTTCACATCGGCCACGCCTTTTTCCGCGTCGATGAAGCGTGCGGCTTCGGTTTCCGGGCTCAGGGACGGATCGTTGAACAGACCGTCCGCCAAGTCGCCGAGGCCGGCTTCCAGGGCGATCTGACCCTTGGTGCGGCGCTTCTGCTTGTACGGCAGGTACAAGTCTTCGAGACGGGTCTTGGTATCGGCGAGCTTGATATCGCGTTCCAGTTGCGGGGTCAGCTTGCCCTGCTCCTGGATGCTGGCGAGGATGCTGATACGCCGTTCGTCGAGTTCTCGCAGGTAGCGCAGGCGCTCTTCCAGATGACGCAATTGCGTATCGTCGAGGCTGCCGGTCACTTCTTTCCGGTAACGGGCGATGAAGGGAACGGTAGAACCTTCATCGAGTAGCGCGACGGCCGCTTCGACCTGTTGTGGGCGTACACCGAGTTCCTCGGCGATGCGGCTGTTGATGCTGTCCATAAAACCACCTGACAAATTGTGAAAGCAGGCTCGCAGGCGCGGAAATAGGGCCTTCGCGAGTCTGGTTGAGCGGCCTGGCCAGCGCCGCTGCCTGGGTCAACAGGCATTGCGTTGACCCGTGAAATCGAACAATTACTGCTGACGCGATAAAAATAAATCGCGTCCGTCTGTAGTACCTGTCTGATGTTGCCTGACACAAAAGGCCGGGCATTATAACCAGCGTTACGGCATTCGGGGGCATCGCGGGTTGCCGGTGCAATGGCCGGTTTTCTGGCGGTATAGGAAAAATCTGCTAACAATGCACACGGTGCGTATAACGGCAGCTACGCCATAATG
>NZ_JBGCUL010001010.1:0-1570 GCF_054177685.1 Pseudomonas sp. P5_A2_2 | reverse complement strand
CTCTTTGCCAATACGGCCTGCGCCGTCTGAACCAACGATTCTAATGTGGAGGTTTTTTGCTTTCGCGAACGCACAAGTGCCCAGCAGCGATACGCGCTACAGTTTTAGTGACTACCCTTTATCGGACTGCGCCCACCAGATCGGCGCGCCCATGCAAACATGCACGACAAATAAAAACGAGCTACTGATCGTTCAGTTTAAAAGTTACTCAGGCGGCTGGACTTGGAAAAACAATTGCAATAATTCACGTCCGCAACCGCCAGATCATCAGGATAAATGCCTGAGTACTATTATTTGGGAAAGCCGCAAGAGTCTCGCTGAATTAAAGAGGGTTTCAATCGAAGCGTCTGGCATCGTCCTTCCGGTTGCTTGATACGCTTCAATAGAAGCTTCACCGCCTGTGCTCCAAGTTCCTCGAGAGGTTGCGCCATAACGGTCAGTCGGGGGCTAAAAGCATCCRCCCAATCGAAATCGTCAAAGCCGACCAGCGCGATGTCCTTCGGCACTTCAAGCCCTGCTGCACGCAGGGCCTGCATAGCACCAATGGTCATCAGGTTGTTGGCAGTCATGATGGCGGTCGGCGGCTGCTCCAGCGCCAATAAACGGCGAGTCGCTTCCATGGCCGGCGCAATCGCCGATTCACCACAGCAAACCAATTGCTCATCGTAGGCAATGCCTGCGTCAGCCAAGGCCGCACGGTAACCGTCAATTCGTTCAAGAGAAGAAGACTGGGTCAATCGTCCGGAGACCATCCCGATACGCCGATGTCCAAGTTTAATCAAGTGTGCAATCAACTCTTGAGAGGATTGCTTATTCTCTACCCCCACCTGATCGAAAGACGTCGACAGAAGTCGGTCGATGAGAACCGTGGGTATTTTGTTGGCCTTTAAGTAATTAAATACTCTATTTTCTGGATCATATTCCGAGGCCAGTACAATGCCGTCAACCCGTCTTTCATGCAGCGCTTTGATCGCTTTAAGCTCTTGTTCGGGATCTTTTTGCGTATTGACCAGAATCATCATCAAGCCGTTTTTCGCACATGCCGCTTCGATGGCACGTACTGTTTCACTGAAGTAATAGTTTGACAGCGTAGCAATCGCTACCCCTATAGCACCTGAAGAGGAGCGTGCCAGAGACCGAGCGAGCGAGTTTCGAATATAGCCTACGGACTCTACAGCCTGATTCACGCTACGAACGGTGTCCGGATGTACTTTGCGAGTACCGTTGAGTACATGGGATACCGTAGACATTGATACGTTTGCGGCCCGCGCGACATCACTCATCTTTGCGCCCACTGTGTACCACTCCTTTCTCACGTGAATTCATGGATAGCGCCGGGACCATGCCCGGCAGTAAGCCATTGTAAAGCTCACGACGAGAAAATGTGTCGCAAGCTCCAGGAATCGGTGCAAGGACAGGCGCGCAATATCGAGGAAGACCCAGCGAGGTGCGCTGCGCACCGATAGCGGGTGAGGCGAGACGATGGATTCCGCTATGCAGCATAGCCTGGCACTCCTTTTTTATTATTTTTACGACCACGTAGCGGACCCTTAACGGGACGCAGGGACGC
>NZ_JBGCUL010001009.1:0-1575 GCF_054177685.1 Pseudomonas sp. P5_A2_2 | reverse complement strand
TCAGTGGGCAGCGGCCGACCTTCGACCAGAATTTGCCCACTATCGGCTGGCAGCAGACCGAGCAAGGTCGCGGCCACCGTACTTTTGCCACAACCGGATTCCCCCACCAGCGCGACCGTCTCACCGACCTGCACCTCCAGGCTGATGTGGTCAATGGCGGTCACCAGGCCATCGCGGCTGGCGTAGGTCTTGTGCAACTGATTGACGCTCAACAGTGCGGGCTGTTTGTTGTTATTCATAGCCGTTTACCTTTCAAAGAAGCCTCACACCTTGACCAATATGTTGTGGCAAGCTGCCCAGTGCTCCTTGCCGATGACAACCCTCGGCGCAGCGTGATTGCAGCGTCCGGTGGCGCGTTCACAACGTGGGTTGAAGGCACAGCCAGCCGGGGGAGCCGCCATGTTCGGCACCTGCCCCGGGATGAAGCCCAGGGGCTGGGGTCCCTGCCCCAACTTGGGCACGGTGCCCATCAACTTCAGGGTGTAGGGGTGTGCAGGTCGCTTGAACACCTCGCCCACCGGACCGCTCTCCACCACTTCGCCGGCATACATCACCGCCACCCGGTCACAGAGCGAAGCCACTACCCCCAGGTTGTGGGTGATAAACAGAATCGCCAGGTCCTGCTCCCGTGCCAGTTTGCGCAGCAGGGCGATAATCTGCGCCTGCACTGTGACGTCCAGCGCCGTGGTCGGCTCATCGGCGATCAGCAGTTTTGGCCGACAGGCCAGCGCCATCGCAATCACCACTCGCTGCAACTGACCGCCAGACATCTGGTGCGGGTACTTGGCTAGCGCTAGAGAGGGGTCGGGCATGCTCACCGCTTCCAGCGAGCTCAGCGCCTCGGCGCGGATTTCTGCCTTACTCAGTTGCCGATGGCAGCCGATGACATCGATCATCTGCCGCCCGACGGTGAAGAACGGGTTGAGCGCCTTCATCGGATTCTGGAAGATCATCGCCGCGCCACCGCCACGCAAAACCRCCAGCTGCGACGCCGACGCGCCGTTGACCTGCTGTCCGGCGACCCTGACACTGCCTCCCAGCCGAGCGGCCTCAGGCATCAATCCAAGGCAGGACATGGCCGTCATTGACTTGCCCGAGCCCGACTCCCCCACCAACCCGAGGATCTCGCCGCGCCTTATCTTAAGGTCGATGCCGCGTACGGCCTGTACGGTCTTGAACAAACCAGGGAAGGACACCGTCAGCCCTTCCACTTCCAGCACCAGGTCTTGAGCTGCGTCGTTATTCGCAGCGGCGAGACGCTCAATAGTCGAATACTGCAAGGATTCGTCGATCATCAGCGCATCCCCTTCTTTGGATCAAGCACATCGCGCAGCCCGTCACCTACCAGGTTGACGGCCAGCACCAGGACAAAAATCGCCACTCCGGGAAACAGCACCGTCCAGGGATTCTCAAGTAACTGCGAGCGCGACGCCGCGGCCATCAGCCCCCATTCRATCATGGGCGGTTTGGCCCCCAGCCCGATAAAGCTCAGCGAGGCAGCGGCGAGAATGGTGTAACCAAAGTCCATGGAGCCCTGCACGATCACAGGCGTGGTGGCATTGGGCAGTACATGGC
>NZ_JBGCUL010001008.1:0-1578 GCF_054177685.1 Pseudomonas sp. P5_A2_2 | reverse complement strand
TCGCTCCCACATTTTGATCTGTGGTGTTCACAAAACCCTGTGGGAGCGAGCCTGCTCGCGAAGGCTATCTCATAATCGCCAGATCCATCAGGCCTTCCACGCTTGAACATTCACCAGATTCTTCGGCCGCTCACCCCCCAGCGCCGCCAGTAGATTATCCACCGCACACTTCGCCATCGCCTCGCGCGTTTCGTGGGTCGCCGAGCCAATGTGCGGCGTCGCCACCACGTTGTGTAGCTGCAACAACGGCGAGTCGGCATTCAACGGCTCACGCTCGAACACATCCAGCCCCGCGGCCCGAATCTGCCCGTTATGCAGCGCTTCGATCATGGCGGTTTCATCCACCACCTTGCCTCGGGAGATGTTGATGAAGATCGTTTCAGGCCCCATCAGGGCAAATTCTTCAGCACCAATGAGTCCTTCGGTTTCAGCCGTCAGTGGCAATGTGAGGCAGACGAAATCAGCCTCCTGCAACAACTGTGGCAGGCTCCTGTACTGCGCATCGAATCGCTGTTCCACCGCCGGTTTCGGCGTATGGCTGTGGTAGATCACCGGCATGCCAAAACCGAAATGCCCGCGCTGGGCCAGCGCCTCGCCGATCCGTCCCATGCCGATGATGCCCAGGGTTTTGCCATGCACGTCGGTGCCGAATTGCGCAGCGCCGACATTGCGCGTCCACTCGCCGGCGCGAACCACGTTGGCCAGTTCCACCACGCGTCGGGCAGTCGCCAGGATCAGCGCGAACCCGGTGTCGGCGGTGGTTTCGGTTAGCACGTCCGGGGTGTTGCTGAGCAGGATTCGCCGTTCGGTCAGGTAGTCGACGTCGTAATTGTCGACGCCCACCGAGACGCTGGCGATGGCTTGCAGATGTGGCGCCAGATCGAGCAGCTCGGCATCCAGTTTCAGACTGGCACCGAGCAAGCCATGAGCCCGGGGCAGGGCATCACGCAGACTGGCCAGGCCTGCGGCGTCGAGGCTTTCGATCAGCGTCACCTCGGCCTGCGCTTGCAGGCGAGCCATCAGCGCCGGCGAGAGTTTCTTGTACAGCACAACCTGCTTTTTCATTGTCGTCATCTCAACATCAATTCAAGGGTGAGTAGCCACTGGCCGTTGTACAGCAACCTTGTTCACGACCCGGTCACTGGCGCCTGGCTTGAGACACAACGTCAGCACCACCGACAGCATCAGTGCGCCGCTCATCAACAGATACGACGCACCGGGCGATCCGGTGGAGCTGTTCAGGTAACCGACCAGATAGGAACCGCCAAACGAACCGAGGGCACCCATGCTGTTGATCAACGCCATGGCGCCGCCCGCCACGTTGGCCGGAAGGATTTCCGGAACGATGGCGAAAAACGGCCCGTAAGGTGCGTACATGCAAGCGCCGGCGATCACCAGCAAGGTGTAGGACCACCAGAAATGTTCCGCGCCCAGGGCGTAGGAGCCGTAGAACGCAATCGAGGCGATCAACAGCGGTGGCCACACGAAGCGTTTACGTTTTTGCAATTTGTCCGAACCCCAGGACGCCAGCAGCATGCCGATCACTGCGGCGAGATAAGGTAACGCCGAAAGCAAACC
>NZ_JBGCUL010001007.1:0-1582 GCF_054177685.1 Pseudomonas sp. P5_A2_2 | reverse complement strand
CGCCAGTATAGTGCCACTATTTGACAGTCGTGAAGCCAGTGCGGGCCTCACGACTGAAATAGTTTCTTACAGGCCTGGCAGGCGCTGGCGAATTTGCGCGACAACGGTATCGAGCGTCCCGCTTTCATTGGTCTGGACGCGCTTGCTGCAGAGGATTTCTGCGGGCGTCAGCGCTTCACGGCTGGCTTGCTGGGCTGCGATAACAGCCAGGGTGGCATCGGACGGGTCTTTCTTGTCTGCCTGACGCACGGCCAGCCAACTCTCGATCACGGCCTGTGGCGCATTGCAATCGAGGATCAGGAAGGGTGCGCCTGTGGCTTCGGCAACCTTCGCGGCACTCTCGCGCTGATCACGCTTGAGGTAAGTGGCGTCGACCACCACCGGGAAGCCCGCACGCAGGATGATGTCGGCGATTTCATGCAGGCGGGCATAGGTCGCCGCGCTGGCGTCGGCACTATAGATGCCGGCCTGTACGTCATTCTCGACGGTTTGCTCGCCAAACAGACGTTTGCGTTCGACATCGGAGCGCAGGCGAATCGCGCCCAGGGCTTCGACCAGACGCATGGCGACATGGCTCTTGCCGACGGCGGAAACACCGTGGGTAATGGCCATGAAACGCGAAGGAATGGTGCTGTAGCTTTCCGCCAGGTTGGCGTAGTTGCGGTACTGGCGCAGGGTTGTGGCGCGTTGCACCGCAGTGGCGTCGGCCGGCATGCTGAACAGGGCAACCTTGGCGCGAACCAGTGCGCGGTAGGCTTTATAGAAGTTCAGCAGTTCGAGGCCGCGATAGTCACCGGTCAGCTCCAGGTACTGGCTGATGAAGCGGCGCGCCAGGCACTTCAGGCCGCGATCTTCCAGGTCCATCGCCAGGAAGCCGGTGTCGGCATAAACGTCGGTAAAGCGAAACGGTTCGTTGAATTCGATGCAGTCGAAGATCACGACCTTGCCGTCGATCACGGTTGCGTTACCCAAGTGGATATCACCGTGGCATTCACGAATGAAGCCTTCGGCCTTGCGCTGGGCGAACAACGGTTTGAGGCGTTCGAAGCTGCTTTCGGCCCAGGCTTGCAGGGCGTCGAGTTGCAGCAGATCGGCTTTGTCGCTGAGGAACGGACGAATCTGTTCGAAGTTCTGCCGCACCGGCGCCATGACGCTGTCCGGGGTGCCAGCTTCGTGCCCGGCCGGCACTTTCGGTGCGCTGAGGTGGAAGCGGGCGATTTGCTCGGCCATCTCGTCGATGTGCGCGGTGGTCAGTTCGCCATTGGCTTGAAGGGTGCTGAGCAAGCCGTTTTGCGGGAACTGGCGCATCTTCAGTGCATATTCAATGGCCGGGCCTTCACCCCCCAGTTGCGGAGCCTCGGCACTGCCGGTGACGGGCAGCACTTCGAGGTACAAATCGTCGGTCAGACGCTGGTTCAGGCGCAGTTCTTCGGCGCAAAAGTGTTCGCGAGCCTCAAGGCTGGTGAAGTCGAGAAAGCCGAAATTGACCGGCTTCTTCACTTTATAGGCATAGGGACCAGTGAGCAGTACCCAGGAAATATGGGTCTCGATGACCTGGAATCCGTCTACAGGGTGCGGGTAG
>NZ_JBGCUL010000037.1:0-16014 GCF_054177685.1 Pseudomonas sp. P5_A2_2 | reverse complement strand
GTCTTGGTGCCGTGAAAGGAAAACGCGCCGAACGCCCCCAGCGAACCGGCGGCCTGACCGCGCCACTGCGAGCCAATCGCCTCGGCGGCGTCTTCGATGACCGGCAGGCCAAACTCGCGACCGATGGCCAGCAACGCATCCATGTCGCAGAGATTGCCGTAGAGGTGCACCGCCAGAATCGCTTTGGTTCGTGGGGTGATCGCCTGGCGAACCTGCTGCGGGTCGAGGCACCAACTGTCGGCCAGCACGTCGACGAACACCGGCGTCGCGCCCAGATAGGTAATGGGCGCGGCCGAGGCGATCCAGTTGGTATCGGCGAGGATCACCTCATCGCCGGCACCGATGCCCAGCGCCGCCATGCCCATGTGCAGCGCACCGGTGCAACTGGACGTGGCAATCGCGTACGTCGCACCCACGTGCTCGGCAAAGGACTTTTCGAAGCGCGTCAGGTACTCGTAGCAGCGCTCTCCCCAACCATGGCGGACGGCATCGAGTACGTAGTCAGCTTCCAGCTCGCCGACACTGGGTTTGGTGTAATGAATTCGGCTCATCGAATGATCAACTCGGGAATGGCAATGACAAAACGACCGTCCCATGCACGGATGCCGGCAAAAGCCTGGGTGATCTCATCCAGCAGGTTCCACGGCAGTACCAGCACGTAGTCCGGTTTTTCGATGTCGATCCGGGCCGGCGACACGATCGGAATGCGGCTACCGGGCAGGTATTTGCCTTGCTTGTGCGGGTTGGCATCGGCCACCCAGGCCAGCAGGTCCGGCTTGACCCCCGCGTAGTTGAGTAAGGTATTGCCCTTGGCGGCGGCGYCGTAGCCGACCACACGCTTACCGTCAGCCTTGGCCTGCAACAGGAAGCGCAGCAGTTCGTGCTTGATGCGTTCGGCCGCCGGGGCGAGGGTCGCGTAGTACTCGGGGGTTTTCACCCCAGCGGCGAGTTCGGCCTGCAACTGCTGTTGCACCGCCGGCAGCACTTCACGGCGTTCGCCRTCCATGCGCTGCACGAACACCCGCAGCGAGCCGCCATGGGTCGGCAACTGGCTGACGTCGAACACTTCAAGGCCGTTGCGCGCGCAGAGGGTTTGCACGGAGGTCAACGACAGATAGGAATAGTGCTCGTGGTACAGCGTGTCGAACTGCTGGCCGGCCATTAGGGTCAGCAGTTGCGGAAACTCAAACGTTGCCACGCCGGTCGGTTTGAGCTGGGTCGCAAAACCACCGAGAAAATCGTTGATGTCCGGCACATGCGCCAGCACGTTGTTGGCAGCCATCAGGTCGGCGCCCCAGCCTTCGCTTTTCAACTGCGCGGCGGTGTCGCGACCGAAAAACAGTTCACGAATCTCCAGGCCTTTTTCCCGCGCCGCTTGCGCGGTGCTGCGGGTCGGCTCGACGCCCAGGCAAGGGATGCCGCGCCTGGYCACGTACTGCAACAGGTAACCGTCGTTGGCGGCGACTTCCACCACATGGCTGTCGGCGTTCAGGCCGAAGCGTTCGACCATCTCGGCCACATAACGCTCGGCATGGGCCAGCCAGGTGCTGGAGAACGAACTGAAATAGGCGTACTCGGCATCGAACAGGCTGTCGGCGCTGGTGTAATCCTCGGTTTGCACCAGCCAGCATTGCTGGCACACGGCAACCTTCAGCGGCACCCATTGTTCAGCCTGTTCCAGCTGGTCGACCCGCACGTAGGCATTGGACGGCGGCGAGGTGCCCAGGTCGATCAGCGGCAGGGTCAGCGCAGTGGCGCAACCACGGCAGTTCATAGACGCACTCCGGCGAAGTGTTCATCGAGCGCTGGATGACTGGCATCGCGCACCGACAGATTATTGACAGGCAATGGCCAGGCAATCGCCAGCCGTGGATCGAGCACCGACAAACCACCTTCGTGTTCCGGCGTGTAGTCGTTGCTGTGCAGGTAAAGCAGCTCGGCGTCGGCGCTCAGGGTCTGGAAGCCATGGGCGAACCCGGCCGGAATCAACAGGCTGCGGCCATCGCCGGCACGCAAGTGTTCGGCGTGCCAGTGCAGGAAGGTCTCGGAGTCGGGGCGCAAATCCACCGCGACATCCCAGACTTCACCGCGCAGGCAGGTGATCAACTTGGCTTCCGGCGCGCGGGCATTCTGGTAATGCAGGCCACGCACGCTGCCGCGTTCGCGGGTGCAGGAGTGATTGATCTGGCGGATATGAAACGCCTGGCCAAACGCACTGAGGCTGCCCTCGCAAAACAACCGGGAAAAGTGCCCGCGCTCGTCCTCGAAGCGTTTGTGCTGGACGCTGAACAACCCGTTCAACGGCAGCACCTTCAACAGAAACTCGCTCACAACGCGCCTCGGTACAGGTTGAGCTGCTGCAGGGTGACCGTGCGCATGTCGTCACCGGTCTGCCACGCCAAATGCCAATCCAGGGTCTGAGTCAGGCATTGCTGCAACGACCAGCGGGGTTTCCAGGCCAGCAATTGACGAGCGCGACTGCTGTCCAGGCGCAGCAGGCCTGCTTCATGCAGGTCACTCGGTTCGATCCGCAGACCCCGCGCTTGAGGCCAACGATTGGCGAGCAACTCGACCACTTCGCCGACGCTGCACATATCTGCCTCACTCGGGCCGAAGTTCCACGCTCCGGCGAATTCCGGACCTTGCTCATACAGCCCGGCAGCCAGTTGCAGATAACCGGCCAGCGGTTCCAGTGCGTGCTGCCACGGGCGCACTGCCAGCGGATAGCGCAAGGTCACGGGCTCGTCCGCCGACCATGCCCGCAGCACGTCGGGAATCAACCGCTCCGGGGCGAAATCGCCACCACCGAGTACGTTGCCGGCACGCGCCGTGGCCAACGCCAGACCATGCTCGGCATGCTTTTCAGGCGCAAAGAATGAGGCGGCATAGGATTGCGCGAGCAATTCGCAGCACGCCTTGCTGCTGCTGTAGGGATCGTGACCGCCCAGCGCTTCGTTTTCGCGGTACGGCCACAGCCATTCCTGATTGGCGTAGACCTTGTCAGTGGTCACCAGCACACAAGCACGCACGCCGCCGACCTGACGGATTGCTTCGAGCAGGTTGAGGGTGCCCATGACGTTGCTGGAGTACGTGCCCAACGGGTCGCGATAACCTTCGCGCACCAGCGGCTGTGCCGCCAGGTGCAGGACAATTTCCGGCCGGGTCTCGGCGATCAGTTCCAGCAAAGCGCCCAGGTCACGCAAGTCGCCGCGCTGATCATTGATGCCTTCATGCACCCGCGCCAGTTCGAACAGACTCGGCTCGGTGGACGGGTCGAGGGAAAACCCGCTGACTTCGGCACCCAGGCTTTGCAGCCACAACGTCAGCCAACTGCCCTTGAAACCGGTGTGGCCGGTGACCAGCACCCGCTTGCCGCGCCAGAATTGCGGGCTCAGTCCCATTGCTTCCATGGGGCCTCCCCGCTCTGCCACAACGCCTCGAGGTGGTTTTTGTCACGCAAGGTGTCCATCGGTTGCCAGAAACCATCGTGCTGGAACGCCATGAGCTCGTCGCGCTCGGCCAGACCATCCAGCGGCCCGGACTCCCACGAGGTCTCGTCGCCTTCGATCAGCGGCAACACCTTGGGCGAGAGGACGAAGAACCCGCCGTTGATCCAGCCACCATCACCGCGTGGCTTTTCGGTGAAACCCAGGACTTTGTCACCATCGCGATTGAGCGCGCCATACCGGCCGGGTGGTTGTACCGCGGTGACGGTCGCCAGCTTTCCGTGCTTGAGATGGAAATCCACCAATGCACCGATATTGAGGTCCGACACGCCGTCACCGTAGGTAAAGCAGAACGCCTGTTCGTCTTCGAGGTAGCGTCGGGCGCGGCGTAAACGGCCGCCGGTCATGGTCTCTTCCCCTGTGTCGATCAGCGTGACGCGCCATGGCTCGCTGTAGTTCTGGTGAACATCCATGCGGTTGTTACGCATGTCGAACGTGACGTCGGAGGTATGCAGAAAGTAGTTGGCGAAGAAGTCCTTGATCGCATAGCCCTTGTAGCCAAGGCAGATCACGAAATCGTGGATCCCGTGAGCGGAGTACTGTTTCATGATGTGCCAGAGAATTGGCTTGCCGCCGACCTCGATCATTGGCTTGGGCTTGAGGTGCGACTCCTCGCTGATCCGCGTACCCAGGCCACCCGCCAAAATAACTGCCTTCATCCCCTTCCTCTCTTGTTCGTCACAGGGCTCAGCCAAGCTGTATCAAGCTTTTTCGGGCCATCCGGGTTAAACCTGCCGCCGTTCAGGGCACGTCCGGGCTCACCGGAAGTGCTCGTTTTATGGCGATATGAGGGGGACTTGCAGGAAACGCGCCAGCTATTTCAATCCGCTACCGGGCAAAGCGCAGCGGCCACTTCGAGCCAAGTCGCAAAGTCTGGCGGCAAAAAAAAGGCAGGCGACTCAGCGTCGCCTGCCCGGTCGGGATGGTTGCGGACTGTCAGTCCGCCAGCCAGCCATTTTCCCAGTAGCGTAAATTGTCGCCGCGCAGCACGTAGTCACGCAGCACGATCTCGCGCAACTCATCACCCATGCGATAGCTGGCGTCCGGATCGGCCAGGTGCATGCGGATCGCTTGCAGCCATTCATCCGTAGAGTTGGTCTTGATCCGGGTGCACGGCAGGTAGCCGCGATAGGCCTCGGTGTCGGTGCAGATCACCGGGTAACCGCAAGCGCCATACTCCAGCAAGCGCAGGTTGCTCTTGCAGTCGTTGAAAATGTGGAACTCCAACGGCGCCAATGCCAGATCCAGGTTCAGGCTGGCCAGCTTGGCCGGGTAGACGTCCAGCCCGATCACCCCATGAAACTCATGCATGTACGGGCGCAGATCGTCCGGGCACATGCCGAAGAACACCCAGTCGACTTCATTGGCCAGTTCGCGAACCACATCGGCGATCACCGCCAGGTCACCGTGGTGGCTGGTGCCGCCGCCCCAACCGACCCGGGGCTTTTTCGACGTGCGGCGCTGACTGCGCAGATCGGTCCACAAGTGCGAGGCCAACATGTTGGGCACTACGCGAATGTCGTGATGCATGTCCGACAGCGCATTACCCAGCGGTTCGGTGGAGACCACCACGCGATCGCACATGCCGATGGCGCGCCGCACCAGTTTTTCCATTTCGTCCTTGCCCGGCATATTGCGGATATGCGCATTGCGGTGCGGAACGTTGATCACGAAGTCATCGAGCTCATAAATACGTCGCGCGCTGGAGTATTTTTGCAGGCTCGGGATTTCGTTGATCGGACCTTCGGAATAGCGCCCCTGCAGGATGATCACGTCAGGCGAATGACGCTCGACTTCGATGATGGTCGGCAGGTTGTAATGAATGCGTCCGTGCGCCCTGCCGGCGGCCTCCAGCTCGATCAGCGGTTGCGTGACCCGGTAATGGCCGATGGCGGACGCATTGACCGGCAACGCGAGAATCTTCGGCAGCTGAGCCTTGGAAAACGGGCTCCAACCGGAGCGCAGGCCGGGCTCGAGACTGAAGCTCGCCCCACCCAAACCTTGCAGCGCCAGGTTGGCGTTGTAGGCCGGATCACGGGCCACTATCGGCAGCCAGCGTTTATAGAAAGCTTCCTGCTCCTGCTCGCTCCGGGCCTGGTCACCCTCTTGCGCAACCACCGCCGGCTGCGCACCCAATGCCAGTTGCGCGTGAGGCGTCCAGACCACCAGATAACCTTCCTGACCGACGCGCAAACACAGGTCCACTTCGTTGAGGGACTGCGCCAGGTCCTGTTCATCCAGGCCACCGACTGCATCAAAGACAGACTTGCGCACCATCAGGCAATCGCCGCCGACCGCACTGAAATTGTGAGCGACCTGCAAGCGGTACATGTAGCCCGCTGCGTGCAGCGTCTCACCATGGAACGGCACCCCGGCCGGCCCTTGCAACCCGAGTATCAGGCCGGCATGCAGCACGCGGCCATCGGGGTTGAACAGCTTGGCGCCTACCACGCCGACTTCCGGACGTTGCGCATGATTGAGCAGCTCGCCCAGCCATTCGCCCTGGGTGATCACCGTGTAGGGGTTGAGCATCAGAACGTAGTCGCCAGCGGCCTGCTGCGCGGCGAAATTGCGCACCGCCGCCGCATTACCCTGCAACTCGCAGCGCAGCACCCGGATCCGCTCGCTGCCCAATTGCGCCATGCCGGCGAACCAGTCAAGCGCCTCGGCGCTCTCGCTGCCGCTGTCCACCAACAGCAACTCGTATTCGCCGTAGGCCGTTTTCTCCAACAGACTCTCGACACAACGTTGCAATGCCAGGGTCTGGTCCTTGCTGACGATCACGATCGACACCAGCGGCCGATCAGCATGCCGATAGTCGACTCGATTGAGCAGCGCCGAACTGCCCTCACGAATGTCGTGGGCGACTCCCAGGCGCTGCAAGTGTGCCTCGAGCAACCGCGGATTGGTGTCCATCACTTGCGCCTGCGACAGCCATTTGGCCAGGTCGAACGCCGACTCCAGCAGCACCTCCGAAATGTGCCCGACCACGTGCGTGCCAGCACTCTCGACCATGCGCCACAACACATCGTGAGGCGCCAGTTCGCCGTACGCCGAATCGAACCCGCCCAGCGCCAGGAATTGCTCGCGCTCGAATGCCAACGCTCGCCCCACGTAGGGATAGCTGCGCATGAGGTCCAGGTTGAAATCCGGTTTGAACGCAGGCTCGGCCGACTCACCCTGATGCAGCCCACCTTCGTCGCTGTACAGGCAGGTCAGCGTGCGCGACAACGCAATCCGCTCGGCCATGACCAGCAATGCCGGCGCCACCAGGCGATCACCGGCGCGCAGCAGATAGAACCAGCCAATGCCCTCCAGTTGCGGCAACAGGGTGTTGATCTGCTGCTGCCAGTCGTCCTGCAACGGCAAGCGGAAGACTCGCTCGTCCAGCTCGGCTTCAGTGCAAGATGCCGACAGCACCAGTGTCAGTTCAGGGGCGTAATCCTGATCCGCCAGCGATTGCAGGGTAAGCTCCAGCGCCGAACGGCTGCCTTGCTCGTCGATGATGACCGGAACGATTTTGGGTCTGGATGGCCAAGCCTCCAGCGTATCCGTCAGCAACTCGCGC
This sequence comes from Pseudomonas sp. P5_A2_2, assembly GCF_054177685.1. Taxonomy (NCBI): domain Bacteria; kingdom Pseudomonadati; phylum Pseudomonadota; class Gammaproteobacteria; order Pseudomonadales; family Pseudomonadaceae; genus Pseudomonas; species Pseudomonas sp. P5_A2_2. Next base: position 8,940 of record NZ_JBGCUL010000037.1, on the reverse strand, counting down.
TGACCGTCGGTAAGCGTGCGGCACGCCAGCCACTGGGCATACAGTTGCGCAAAACTGACACTGGCGATGCCGACATGCCAATCCTGGGTGGTCTGCTTGGTGCCCAGGGTCCTGCTCAGCGGCAACTCTTCCCAAACCCGCGGTGACTCGTCCACTTTCGTCAGTGGCACATAGCGCACCCAGCCCTGGGCCGGCGCAGATTCGCCGCCACGGGCCTTGAGCATCTGCGACAGCCATTGCCGCTCGGTTTCGGCCGCGTCTTTCATCGACTGCTGGCTGCTCAGACGTTCGGGGTACAGGCGCTCGACGCCGAGCACATGATTGGACACCGCCAGATTGCCGCGCCGCATCAGGCAGACGTACAAGGCAAAGTCGAGGGTCGCGACGAAGCAATGGCCGGGCTGCGTCAGTGCCGGGAACAGCTCGAGCACGTCAGCCCGCCGGAACATCGCGTTGCTGAAGCCGCCGAGGATGTTGACCGGGAAGTTTTCGAAGATCGCCAGCAGGTCCTCGCCCTTGAACACTCCGCCCACCGGGGACAGCGGAGTGTTTTCGAGGCGCGACGGCAGTGGCATGTCGTCGGCATCCCAGAGCAGGCGCTGGGCCACGACCAGATTGACGTCGGCACAATCGATCAGCACCTGGGCCTGACGCTCGATGCAGGCCGAGAACAACTGATCGTCATCACACAGAATCTTGATGTACTCGCCTTGCGCCACTTCCAGGCAGGCTTGCAGGTTACCCACCAGCCCCAGGGTGCGCGGGTTACGCACATAGCGCACGGTCGCGCCCTGCTCAACCACCGAAGCCACGAAGTCTTCGATCTCGTGACCGCGACTGTCATCGCAAACGATGATCTCCAGATTGCCGTAGCTCTGGTTCACAGCCGTGTGCAAGGCACGACTGAAAAAGCGAGGATTGAAGGCGGGAATGACCAGGCTGACAAGCGGAAGTGAATTCACGGCGGGCTCACAGGCGGCGCGAGCCCGCCCTGAAAAGCGAGCCCTTTGTTACCGCAAAAAAGACGATAAATACTGAAGGGGCAAGGCTATCGGGCACCTGCGCGCCCGACCACCGTCAGATCTTGTTGAACAGGCCCAGCTGGGAAATCTTGCTGAATGCCAGCTGCGCCGCCTGCAACATGGTCTGCTGCAAGGTCAGGCGAGTCATGACTTCGGCCGGGTCCGAATCGCGAATCGACGACTGGCTCGCTTTGTTCGCMAGGGTCAGGCTCTCGTTGGTCGCAGCCTGGTTATCCAGCGCCTGACCGCGAGCACCTATCGTGGTGATGGCCGAGCCGATCTGGTTGGCCGCACTGTCGATGTTGCCCATTCCCGACTCCATGGTGCCCAGAAATTTCTGCTTGGCCACCGGGTCGCCATCGATTGGCGTGTTCAGCGCGGCGATCATCTGGCCCAGAGTGTCGAGCACGTTCTGGGTCTGATGGTTGTTGGACTGAATCACGAACTGGTCGCCGGACGCCGGGGCGCCACCGCCCAGGGCAAACGTCACACCCGCAGCAGTGGCGTTGCCGCCGGCTACGGTGCCCGACGACACCGGCTTGCTGTCGGCAGTGATCGGCGCGGCATACAGGTCGAAATTGGTGGCGCTGGTGAACTTGAGGATCGCCCCGCCCGACGGGAAGGCGTTGGTGTAATCCGTCGGGTTGGTCACGCTGGAACCGGTGATGACCGCGGTCGACGGGTTACCGGCGCTGCGCGAGGTGYTGAAGGTGTCCGACGTGGAAGACAGATTGAAGCTGTGACCGGCGATCACCGCATCCGGGTTGGTATCACCGGGTTTGAGGTTGATGTTCAGCTTCAGGTCGACGCCACGGAAACTGACCGTCTGGTTGGCACCGTTGGAGTTGCTGATCAGGCCGTTCTGACTGGCTTCGGCAGTCACGTCGTTGCCCAGCGAGTCGGTGATCTTCAATTGGGTGCTGCTGAGGAAACTGACGGTGTAGGGCTGGCCGCCCGTGAACTTTGCGTTGTAGGTAGAGCTGGTGCCGACCGTGCCGTTGGACAACACCACGCGACCGTCATCCACCGCCGGCGCGGTCATGGTGGTCTGGGTGCGACTGGTGTTGATGGTCTGCTGGAACGCACTCCAGCCAGTGGTGTTGGTCCCGACCGTCATGCCATCGCCAATGCCAAGGTCGATGGTGGTCTGGTCACCGTTGTAGCTGTAGGTGCCGTCCGAGTTCTGCGAGTAAGGCGCGGTGTCGGTTTTCGAACCGGAGAACACATAGTTGCCGTTGGCATCCTTGGCGTTCATCAGGCCCAGCACTTGTTGCTGGATCTGGCCCAACTCCGACGCATAAGCCTTGCGGTCCGCGTCGGTGGCAATGCCGTTGCTGGCGGCGAGGGCCAGTTCCTTGGCGCGCTGCAAAGCAGTACCGATGGAGTCGAGCGTCGTTTCCTGCAGGCTCAACGCATTCTTGGTGGTGTCGATGTTGGTGCCGTACTGTTCAAGCATCGCGCTCTGCTGACCCAGCTCCAGCAAACGACCGGCGCCGATCGGATCATCGGCGGCGGTGTTGATGCGGGTCAGGCTGCTGGCTTCGTTGCTGGTAGCGATGGCCTTGTTGAAGTTGCGCTGGTAGTTGGCAGCGGTGATTTCGTAATACTGGGCGGTGGAAATGCGCATGAATTACGACTCCTTAAAGGCTGTTGATCAGCGTGGTGAAAATTTCCTGCGCAGCCTTGATGATCTGCGAAGACGCGGTGTAGTACTGCTGGTACTTGACCAGGTTGCCGGTTTCTTCATCCAGGTCGACCCCTGAGTTCGAATCCCGCGCCCCTTTGGCGTTGTCCAGGATCGCCGTGGTAGCGTCGCTGTCGGACTTGCCCTGGGCAGCCTTGGCGCCGACGTTGGTCACCAGCTTGTTGTAGGCATCGGTCAGGCTGATGCCCTTGCTCGCCGTGCCGGTGTCTACGGTCTGCCTGGTTTGCAGACCGACCAGTGCCTGGGCGTTGCGGTTGTCCGAAGACGCCGCGCCGGTCAGGTTGATGGTGAAGCTTTCGCCGCTGGCAGGCGTGGCGCCGACCGTGGTTTGCACGGTGAAGGTCTTCTGCACGGCCGGGGTGACACTGGTGTCCATGACCGGCGCACCGCTGGCATCGACCATGCCCACTTTCAGGTTCAGGGTGTTGCTCTGGCCGGGAACGATGTTGCCGGTGCCGATCGAGTTGCCCTTGGCATCGACCATGTTGTAGCTCTGGCTACCGCCGCTGGCCGTCCCGAACACCAGCTTGACCGGCGTCGAGTACTTGAGCGCGGTCTGCATTTCTGCCTGGGCCGCCGGGTTGTAGATATCGATGGTGCTGGTCAGCGTCGGCTGGGTGTAGGTGCCGGTGTTGTTGGCACTGGTCACGCCGGTCAAGGGTGCTGCGGCAGCGATTTTTTTCGGGTCGCTGAGCACGGTCTGGATACTGGCCGCCGCGCCGCGGGTCGGTGTCACCTTGAACGAATCGCCGGCGCTCAACGCACCGCCATTGAGGCTCAGGCTGAAGCCGTCGATCACCGGGACCGGGGTCGTCGTGGTGCTGAACGCGCCCATGTCGGTGCCGTCAGAGCGCTTGACGGTGTAGTCGGTGGCGCTGGTGAACGTCACCTGATAGTCGCTGGTGGTCAGCTTGCCGGTGTCCTTGATGGTGACATCCAGGTTGCCGGAGCCGGCACTGTTGCCCGCCGCCGCAATGCTGCGCTGACTGACCAGGGCGGCACTGTTGATGTTGTTGAAGATCGCCGCGCCGAAATCACCGTTCTTGTCGATCCCTTGCGCCTGCTGGCTGTTGATCTGGTCGGCCACCACCAGCGCCACGCGCCCCAGCTCATTGAGCGAAGGGTCGAGCACTTCCTTGCGGTAAGTCAGCAGGCCACCGATCTCACCGCCGCTGACCACCGAGGTCACGTCGATGGTGCTGGAGCCACGGTTGAGCTGCAGCGCCATGCGCGATGGATCATCCTTGCCCGGTACGGTTTGCAGCGTATTGGTGGTGTTGCCGACCACCAGTGGCTGACCGCTGCCGATGTAGATGTCGTAGCTGTTGCCACGCTCGACCACCTGGGTACCGACCAGCTCGGACAGTTGGCGCACGGCTTCGTTGCGCGAGTCCAGCAGGTCGTTTGGCTGGTTGGTGCCGGTGGAGAGTTCGGAAATCTTCTGGTTGAGCGTGGCAATCTTGGAGGACAGCTTGTTCACCTGGTCCGCCATGTCCCCAAGATTGCCATTCAGGTTGGTGTTCTGGTCATTCAACTGCTTKGCAATCGAATTGAAGCGGCTGGACAGAGCCTGGGCACCGGTCAGCACCGACTGGCGCGACGTGTCGTCGGTGGCCGACGTCGCAACGCCCTGCATCGACGTGAAGAACTTTTGCAGCACACCGGTCAGCCCGGTATTGGTATCGGAAAGCGTGGCGTCCAGCGGTGTGGCCTGAGCGTTGTACGACGCGGCTTCACTGTTGAGCGAAGTTGCGGTACGCAGCTGCGAATCGAGGTAGGTGTTATACACGCGGCGCACATCGGCCAGCGTCGTGCCGGTGCCGATAAACACGTTGCCGTACTGAATCGAGCCTTTGGTGCTCTGCACAGACTGCTGGCGCGAGTACCCGGCGGTGTCGACGTTGGCAATGTTGTTGCCGGTCGTCACCAACGAGTTATGGCCAGCACTGAGCCCCGACATCCCGATATTGAGYAAACTCATGATTCAGACCTTATACCTTGTGCCTATAAAGGCGTGGTGGAAACGCCTGCCGCAGCGTAGTTCTGGTAACTCGTCATCTGCCTGGCTATCTGCGAAATCTTGCTTGCGTAGTCCGGGTCGGTTGCGTAACCGGCCTTCTGCAACTCGCGTACAAACTGTTCTGGGTTATCGGCCGACTTCACGACATCTTGATAGCGATTATTGGTCTGCAGCAAAGTCACAAGGTCATGGAAACTGTCCTTGTAGGAGTCGTAGGAGCGGAACTCGGCCGTCTCCTTGACCATCTGCCCGTCCCTGAATTCGCTGGTGATCGCCCGCGCCGAATTGCCCTGCCAGCTAGTGCCGGCCTTGATGCCGAACAGGTTGTGGCTGCTGCTGCCATCCTGCTGGCGCATGACCGACTTGCCCCAACCGGTTTCCAGGGCCGCCTGGGCCACCAGGTAACGTGGGTCGACACCGATCCGGGCCGCAGCTTCCCTGGCCATCGGCAACATGGTGTTGACGAACTGGTCGGCGGAACTGAAGGCTTTCTTCGCCGGCGCCAGAGGAATCTGCGCCATGGCGCGACCGTAGATCTGCATGCCGCCGCTGGAGGCTTGCTGCGCGCTGGCCAGCCAGTCGCCGTTGTACAACGGACCGGTACCGGTGGTGGTCGTGCGTTGCGGCAATTGGGTTGCGTTGACTGTTACTGCGGCGGTCGTCGCCGAAGGCACCAACCCGGCCAACAACCGATCTGCCAATTTCGGCGGCAGAGCCAAGCGCCGCTGATTGATCAGCGCCATGTCATTGCGATGAGCACCCTCGCCTGCTTCCTGCGACGCATGAACCGATCGCGAAGCCCACAATGGACGCTGTCCATTGACTCGCGACAGCGGCCCGTTGATTGCGACCGTGCCTGCCGCCACCGGCGTTTGCACGGCTGTCCTGGCTGCCTCTTGCCTGGCCAGCGACGCGGCGGCCGCCTCGCCCGGCGCCAATGGCTTGTTCTTCGACATCTGGCGCATCAACACGTCAGCCAGGCCGATACCACCGCCCTCGCGGGACATGGAAACGGCCAGTTGCTGGTCGTACATTTCCTGATACTGCTTGGCCGCCGGCGTGTTCAGCGGATTGTCCTGCCCCAGCGCTTCAGTGGCCGAGCGCATCGACTTGAGCATCTCACCGAGGAACAGCGATTCGAACTCCTGCGCCACCTTGCGCATGTTGCCGTCGCTGTTCTTGTCGCCGACCTTGAGCTGACTCAGACGATTGAGGTCCGAATAGGAGCCCGAATCGCTGCTGCTGACCAGACCGCTCTTGCGCATATCCACGATGGCCGTCCTCAGATCACGATCAGGTCGGCTTGCAGGGCGCCTGCCTGCTTCAGCGCTTCGAGGATGGCCATCAAGTCACCCGGTGCCGCGCCGACCTGGTTCACCGCCCGCACGATCTCGTCGAGGGTGGTGCCCGGGCCGAACTTGAACATCGGCTTGGCTTCCTGCTGGGCATTGACCTTCGAACGCGGCACAACCGCTGTCGTGCCATTGGACAGAGGGCCGGGCTGGCTGACGATCGGGTCTTCGGTGATGGTCACGGTCAGGCTGCCGTGGGTCACGGCGGCCGGGGAAACCTTGACGTTCTGGCCGATCACGATGGTGCCGGTACGGGAGTTGATGATGACTTTCGCCACCGCCTGACCTGGATCGATTTCGAGGTTTTCCAGGATCGACAGATAGTCGACCCGCTGGCTCGGATCGAGCGGCGCGGTGACGCGAATCGAACCGCCGTCGATGGCCTGAGCCACGCCAGGGCCGAGCATGTTGTTGATCTTGTCGACGACGCGCTTGGCGGTGGTGAAGTCGGAACGGTTGAGGTTCAGCGTCAGGCTGTTGCCCTGGTTGAAACCGCTCGGTACCGCACGCTCCACCGAGGCACCACCGGGGATGCGACCGGCCGACGGAACGTTGACGGTGATCTTCGAGCCGTCTCGCCCTTCCGCATCGAAACCACCGACCACCAGGTTGCCCTGGGCCACCGCATAGACGTTGCCGTCGATACCCTTGAGCGGTGTCAGCAGCAAGGTGCCGCCACGCAGGCTCTTGGAGTTACCGATGGACGAAACGGTGATGTCGACCTGTTGACCCGGCTTGGCGAACGCCGGCAAATCGGCACTGATCGACACGGCCGCGACGTTCTTCAACTGCACGTTGCCCGAACCCGGCGGCACCTTGATGCCGAACTGCGAGAGCATGTTGTTGAAGGTCTGCAGGGTGAACGGGGTTTGCGTCGTCTGGTCACCGGTGCCGTTAAGCCCGACCACCAGGCCGTAACCGATCAATTGGTTGGAACGCACGCCGGAAATGCTGGCGATGTCCTTCAGGCGCTCGGCTTGAACGTTGAAGGCTGCCGACAGCATCAAGGCGGCCACCATAAGGTGTTTGAAGTTCAACATGCTCAACTGGAAAGCCACCTAGAAAGGGAACAGCGGGCTGAGGAAGAAACGGTCGAACCAGCCTGGCTGACTCGCATCGGCAAACGAACCGGTGCCCGAGTAGGTGATGCGCGCATCGGCGACACGGGTCGACGACACGGTGTTGTCGGTAGCGATGTCATCGGCGCGAACCAGGCCGGCAATCCGCACCAGCTCATCGCCGGTGTTGAGGGTCATCCACTTTTCGCCGCGTACCGCAATGATGCCGTTGGGCAGCACATCGGCGACGGTCACGGTGATCGAGCCGGTCAGGGTGTTGCCCTGGGCTGCCTTGCTGTCGCCCTTGGTCGCGCGGTCGCCTTCATAGCTGGCGTCCAGACTCAGGTCACCACTGCCAAACGGATTATTGGTGTTGGGGGTGGAGCCGAACAACGAGGTCAGGCCGATGTTGGCCTTGCTGTTCTTGCCAATTTGCGAGTTGGCGTTTTTGCTGGCCTGGGTCCTTTCGTTCAGGGTGATGGTGATGATGTCACCGACCCGGAACGCCTTGCGGTCGCTGTAGAGGTTCTGTTCGAAACCGGCCTGGTAGATCGAGCCGTTGTTCGCCGCCGCCGGCAACGGCGTGCGCGGCAACACCGGAGCGTAGTAAGGGTCATTGGGCTTGGGCGTCGCAGGCACGCAACCTGCGAGCGCGGTGATCCCACTCAGTGCCAGAACAGATACAAAGCGATTCATGACCCTACCTCACGGTGTTGCAGGCAGCCTCATGGCCGCCCCATAGACTTGATTACAGATTCTGCGTTACGAACGAGAGCATCTGGTCGGCGGTGGAGATCACCTTGGAGTTCATCTCGTAGGCGCGCTGGGTGGTAATCATGTTGACCATCTCCTCAACGGTGCTGACGTTGGACGTTTCCAGGGTGTTCTGCAGCGTGGTGCCGAAACCGTTCAGGCCCGGAGTGCCGACTTGCGGCGCGCCACTGGCGGCGGTTTCCAGGAACAGGTTGTTGCCCACTGCCTGCAGGCCGGCCGGGTTGATGAAGTCGGCGGTTTGCAGGTTGCCGATCACCTGGGCAGCCGGGTTGCCGGCAACGGTGATGGACACAGTGCCGTCGCGACCGACCGTGAAGGTCTGCGCGTCGTTTGGAATGACAATCGCCGGCTCCAGGGCAAAGCCGCTGGCGTTGACGATCTGGCCGTTGGAGTCCAGGTGGAAGGTACCGTCACGGGTGTAGGACGTGGTGCCGTCCGGTTGCAGGATCTGGAAGAAACCGCGACCGTCGATGGCCATGTCCAGTGGCTGCTCGGTGGTTTGCAGGCTGCCGGCGGTGAAGTTTTTCTGGGTGCCGACGATGCGCACACCGGTACCCAGTTGCAGACCCGACGGCAGTTCGCTGTCCTGGGTCGACTGGGCGCCTGGCTGGCGCTTGATCTGGTAGAGCAGGTCCTGGAACTCGGCGCGGTCACGTTTGAAACCCGTGGTCGASACGTTSGCCAGGTTGTTGGAAATGRYGGTCAGGTTGGTGTYCTGGGCGGACAGACCKGTTTTGGCAACCCATAGAGCCGGAAGCATTSGWTTCTCCTCKYGCGCCTGTTTTACGGCGCKASRTWCTGGTAATTAGCTGATCTGCAAGACCCGAGCCATGGCCTGGTCATCGTCTTTGGCGGTGTTCATCATCTTGATGTGCAGTTCGAACTGCTTGGACAAAGCCAGTACCGAGGTCATCTCTTCCACGGCATTGACGTTGCTCGACTCGAGGAACCCGGACACCAGCTTGACGCCGGCATCGGCCTGCGCCGGCTTGCCGTCCTTGGTGTGGAT
>NZ_JBGCUL010001006.1:0-1584 GCF_054177685.1 Pseudomonas sp. P5_A2_2 | reverse complement strand
AGTTGGCAGTCTCCAACCTATCTACATAACCTGGAGTTGGATTTTGTAGCGCCTTGGGGCAAATATGATGAGCACGCATTGGTCAATCCAGGAAACAATAGTAAAGCAATCTATGCTGCTTACGCTTTTACCTGGTTTCCAATGCCGCAAGTTGAGGTCAGCTCGAAGGTCAGTGTTAACTACAGTTACGAAAATCCAAAGACTGATTATAAGTCTGGTGTCCAGGTCGCTGTTGACTATGGGTTTAATTATCGGCTGACCCAGAATTGGCTGGCAGGTATTGGTGGGTATTTATCGACGCAGTTGAATGATGACCAGTCCCACGGGGATGATGTAGGTAATCGAACCAAGTCAATAAAAGTCGGACCACAACTGGGCTACGCAAGTCGGGACTTTGGAATAGTACTCAGCTATCAGAAAGATGTTTATGCCCGAAATGCCTCGGAAGGTGACGCAGTGATGCTCAATGGAATGTTTAAATTTTAATTAGGTACTGCAATTTTCACGCTTGGCTTCTAATGCAAGCGTTTTTTTAAATGAAAATCACTGCTGGGGGATGTTGGTTTTACTGAACTCTTGACCTCTACCCGCCATTCAGCGCGTATCGATTCTTAAAATACAAGAGAAGCGATACGTGACGCTATTTTGTCCCGTTCAACGACGACCTCAAAACGTTAACTTTTCTTGCCGGCCCTCTTGCAAAACATTACAAATGTGAATTTACTAAACGGTTCGTATTGTTATATTTATAATTATCACCGCTTAGCAGCTGAGAGGTGAGGTTGCGCCAGCGCTTCGTCTGTTCAGGCGTCAGGAAAGGGGCGGCAGCTTCCAAATCTCAAAAGATCATAACTCTCTGTTCTTTCACGCTTGCTGGTAGTGGCTCCGCAGATCTTCCGGCTGCCGGGGTAATGGGCTACCAGGCAAAGATCCCCTGCCAGAGAACCGTAGGCAAAACACATCACCACGGGCTTGACAGGCATAGCTGACAGCTGTAAGTATACGAAACGTCCCGTATTGTAAAATTGGTGGAAATTGTCTTATCGCAGGTGCTCGGTGAGAGCCGGGTAGGTTTTATGAGTTTTCGGGAGGAGCGGTTAGCGGCGTCAAAATTGAAATTCAGCGAAGCCTAATACAAAAACAAAAGAGGTTCGTATATGCGTGTATTCAAGTCTACTGCGTACTCATATCCGGCGCCTTCAGGGCGGCCGAAGTACTTGGCATGCGTTCTCGCTGGCGGTGCGGTGAGTTTGATATCGATGAGTGCCAGTGCATTTCAAATTGACACGGGCGACAGCGATCTTCGTGTCCGCTGGGATAACACCCTCAAGTACAGTTCTGCATGGCGTCTGAATGACCAAAGCAGCAAGCTTTCCAAAAGCCAAGTCAGCCTGAACCAGGATGATGGTGACCGTGCTTTCGATAAGGGCCTGATCTCTAACCGTTTCGACCTTCTCTCGGAAATGGATATCGCTTACCGCAATTTCGGTGGTCGTGTGAGCGGGGCAGCCTGGTTCGACACCGAATACCAGAAGGACAACGATAACAACAACCCCGCACGCGCGAACCAGGTCTCAGTTGCCT
>NZ_JBGCUL010001005.1:0-1584 GCF_054177685.1 Pseudomonas sp. P5_A2_2 | reverse complement strand
GTGTTTGATCGGGCACTGCAACGTATGCAGTGTGAAGGTTGGAGTGAGGATGAAATCGACCAGCTTCGTTCAGCGTCCCTGCACTGGCTTCGCCATACCGCTGCCACGTTTGACGCGCCACTTCGTGACATGAAAGACCTACAAGCGGATCTGCGTCATAACAGCCTTAGCACAACACAAAACACCTACTACAACAGCCTTGATGAGCAAAGAGCTCGCTCAGTCAAAGAGCTCAAAATGCGTAGATAGCCTGAAGGCCTTTTTCGTTGATGAACTCATCCCTGCCCTGCTCTACAGATTTAACGCGACGCAACAAAGCCGCCGTCGCTGAAGAGATTGCTCTTTGGGGGGACGAAAATGGATCTACCGGAAACGGTCTTGCGAGGCTTGACGATATGGTCTTTGTACATGGCCTAGCACCGGAGCATTCCAGGTTTCGGTTTGCCGTTGCAACATCCAGTTTTATCGAGCCAATGCGTCTTTCGCTGCGATGAGTCGCATAACACCTTCCAGCTTCCCATCACGAGCGAAATTGATTTTTTTAGTGTCACGAAAATCTGGTGAGCCACGGAACCTGCGCTCAATGGCTTTTCAAGAATCAATGGCTTTCAGATCTTTCCGCACTTGAGCTAAAAACGCTTTGAGATCCGTGATGTTTTCCTTTCGCATGTAACACGCCGTCACCAGGCTGACGGGATGAACCTCCAAGACGCTGCACAACTCCTCGAGTTTCACAAGCGTCGGGCTGGTGCCTCCTCGCTCAAGCAAACTGACATTGGTGCGGCTGCTCACTAACGAAAAATGCTCCTGCGTCAGGCCTTTCCGAAGGCGAGCCTGTCGGAGCGTCGCCCCAAATGCTTCTTTCAGTTCCATTTTGCTTTCTCACAAAAGGAACGATAAGGCGACATTGCGCAATATATGACTACAACATATATTGTTCATTCGAGATGCTGAGGTACCAGCGATGAGCAAGGATCATGAAGGGCCGACAATCATTTCCAGCCTTTTCAATGCCGATTTTCTGGGGCGTCCGTTCATGCGGCAGACGGTCATGATCCCTTGGTTTTACCTCGAAGCACACGTACGCTACGGCAAGGAATTCGTAGGTGAAATGTTCATGGTGTCATCATTTGACGCGCTGAAAGACATTCTCAAGGTCCAGCACGAGTCATTTCGGGTGCGCTCCATTCAGTACGTAACTCCAGGTTTTGTAAATGAAACCGGCCAATGGAAAATGGAGCCGCTCCTGGAGGCAAGTGAGGCGATTAATCAACAAGGTGAGCGGGTTCCACTTTTCAAGGTTCCTGATCGAACCTACTCGCACTTGGGTGTGAACACCGAGGTGAACCTAAAAAGCGTTAGGGTTCTATTCCCAGCCGTCAAAAGAAAGCGCGACTGACATCGAGCCTTTCTCCGCGATGCGTTGGTGCAAGCGTTGTTCGTTCCCCTACCTAAGGATTCAATGATGACGATGCCGCATGAGCGTACGCGATCGATAATTCAGGCCCGAGACTTTCTGGTGGATCTATCCCATGATCAAGCGTTGCCTGAATCCATACGCAACGAGGCTAGACGGCTCTTACG
>NZ_JBGCUL010001004.1:0-1586 GCF_054177685.1 Pseudomonas sp. P5_A2_2 | reverse complement strand
GGCCTGATGGTGGCACTGCTGCTGTCGTTCTCGTTTCTGTTCGGTGAATTCGTGTTCGCCAACATCCTCGTGGGCACCCGCTACGAAACCCTGCAGGTCTACCTCAACAACATGCGCAACAGCAGCGGTCATTTCACCAGTGCGCTGGTGATTTCCTACTTCTTCTTTGTGCTGGTTCTGACTTGGATCGCCAATATCTTGAACAAGGACAAAAGCGAATGAGCTACGTCAGCGTCCAACATCTTCAGAAAAGCTACTCTCAAGTAGGGCAGGCGGGCACTACGGTGTTCAGCGACATCAATTGCGAAATCCGGAAAGGTGAATTCGTCACCCTGCTCGGCCCGTCCGGTTGCGGCAAATCCACCCTGCTGCGCTGCATCGCCGGCCTGACCTCGGTGGATGGCGGCAAGATCCTCCTGGACAATCAGGACATCGTGCCCCTGAGCCCGCAAAAACGCGGGATCGGCATGGTGTTCCAGAGCTATGCCCTGTTCCCCAACATGAGCGTGGAGCAAAACGTCGCCTTCGGCCTGCGCATGCAGAAGGTCAACGCCGACGACAGTCAGAAGCGCGTCGCCGAAGTGTTGAAACTGGTGGAACTGAACGACTTCGCCTCGCGTTATCCGCATCAATTGTCCGGCGGCCAATGCCAGCGCGTGGCCCTCGCCCGCTCGTTGGTGACCCGCCCGCGCCTGTTGCTGCTCGACGAACCGTTGTCGGCCCTGGACGCGCGGATTCGCAAGCTCCTGCGCGAACAGATCCGTCAGATCCAGCGCGAGCTGGGCTTGACCACGATTTTCGTCACACACGATCAGGAAGAAGCCCTGACCATGTCTGACCGGATTTTCCTCATGAATCAGGGAAAAATCGTACAAAGCGGCGACGCCGAAACCCTCTACACCGCCCCGGTGGATGTGTTCGCCGCCGGGTTTATCGGCAACTACAACCTGCTGGATGCCGACAGCGCTTCGAAGCTGTTGCAGCGACCGATCAGCAAGCGCATCGCCATCCGCCCGGAAGCCATCGAACTGAGCCTCAATGGCGAACTGGACGCACAGGTGCGTAGCCACAGCCTGCTGGGCAACGTGATTCGCTACCGGATCGAAGCCCGGGGCGTAGAATTGGTGGTGGACGTTCTGAACCGCTCGGCGGCCGACCTGCATCCCGACGGCCAACGTCTGGCGCTTTCCATCGATCCGACGGCCCTGTGTGAGGTAGCCTGATGACTTTGCTGACGCTGAAGAGAGAACTGCACTGATGGCCCTGGCAATTTTTGATCTGGACGAAACCCTGATCCACGGCGACTGCGCCTCACTGTGGAGCGAGCAAATGGTCCGCCTCGGTTGGGTCGATGGCGAATCGTTCCTGCGTCGCGACAAGGAACTGATGGATGCCTACGGCCGCGGCCACCTGGCGATGGAGGACTACATGGCCTTCAGCCTGGAACCGTTGATCGGTCGCACGCCCGCAGAGGTCGAGCATCTGGTTGGCCCATGGGTGGAAGACTTCATCGAACCGATCATCTTCAGCGACGCCACCAAAACCATCGCGGCGCATCGCAAGGCCGGTGACCGGATTCTGGTGAT
>NZ_JBGCUL010001003.1:0-1587 GCF_054177685.1 Pseudomonas sp. P5_A2_2 | reverse complement strand
GAAAGATTGGTTGTCGGGATGATCTGCTCGCTGGCCTGAGCGCCACTTTTGCGTTCCCGACGTTCGTTCATCCAGCTTTCCACTTTTACGCCGAATTCCGGCGGGGCTTTGCGCCCGAATTTCCTGGCAATGTCCAGGATGGTTTGTTGGGCGAGGGCCTCTTCCATGCGTTTTTGCGCAACCATCATCGCACCATGGATCGCACACATTCCGTCCAATGCCCATTCAGGCGGTGCGCCGTCAAACACTGCGCAACGGCCACGGATCTCCCGGCAATCGAAAATCGATTTGCGACCGTCGATGGCGTTGACGATATCCAGCAAGGTGATTTCGTCAGCGGGGCGGGCCAGCTTGAAGCCACCGCGCACGCCTTCGGTGGCGACCACCAGTCTGGCCTTGGCCAGTTTGGTGAAGATTTTCGCCAGATAGTCCTGGGGGACACCTTGCAGATCGGCAAGGTCGCGCACGCTCGCCTCGCGCGAGTCGCCGCCATTACCCACCAGAAAAAGCAGGCAGTGGATGCCGTATTCGACACCCGCGCTGTAAAGAGACATGCAGATCTCCGACTGAATTAGTCGCAAATTTTAGCAGCCGAAAGCAAGTCAGGCAACGAATCCCTCCTCGTTCAATCTTTTTTCATGACAGCTAACGCATCTTCTGATGCGCTGAATACATGGGGTTCAGCTCAGGGATCAGGTTTTTCGATGGTGATCCTCGGTAAAAACCTGTTGCAGGTTTTAACTAGGATCAATACAGTCGTAGTTGTTGGGTCGCAGCGGCAGGCGCTTATCCGGGTACAACCCGACGGCGATCCTTGAACCCCTCAACGATTTTCAACACATGGTCATTCCCCCCAGGAGTCAAAAATGAAGCAGCACATTCTGGTAATCGGCGCAGGTTTCGGTGGCATGTGGACCGCTTTGAGTGCCACCCGCCTGTTCGACATTCACGGCCACAACGACGTTGAAGTGACCGTGCTGGCTCCCCAGGCCGAGCTGCGTGTGCGTCCGCGCTTCTACGAGCCGAACGCCCACCAACTGGCCGCGCCGATTGGCGACCTGTTCGATGCCGTAGGGGTCAAGTTCATCAAGGGCGCGGCGCAGACCATCGACGTCGGGCAAAAACAGGTCGGCTATGTCGATGCCACAGGTGCCCGACAAGTCTGCAGCTACGACAAACTCGTTCTGGCCACCGGCAGCCGCCTGGCTTCGCCGAACACGCCGGGCGTGGCCGAACATGCCTTCGACGTCGATCAGATCGAACAGGCCGTGCGTCTGGAAAACCACCTCAAGGCGCTGGCCAATCAGCCCGACAGCAAGGCGCGCAACACGGTGGTGGTGGCCGGTGGCGGTTTCACCGGGATCGAAACGGCGACTGAAATGCCGAGCCGCCTGCGGGCCATCCTCGGCGACCGTGCCGACATCAATGTGATCATCGTTGACCGCGGTGACAAAGTTGGCGGTTCGATGGGTGAGGAAATCGCCGAATCGATCGTCGAGGCCAGCCTGGCAACCGGCGTGCAATGGCACTTGAAAGCCTCGGTTGTGTCGGTCGATGCCAACGGCGTGACCCTGTCCGACGGTGCTC
>NZ_JBGCUL010001002.1:0-1587 GCF_054177685.1 Pseudomonas sp. P5_A2_2 | reverse complement strand
CCCCAGGCAGTTTTCTGCAGGCAAAAAAAACCCCGGACTTCATATGGGGAGGGAGAAGTTCCGGGGTTCAAGCTCTAGACCGCTAGGGCGGGGTCCAGATATCTGCCAACACTTAACACAACATAGGAGCATCGAAGGGCTTCACCAGCCATTCAGTAACTCTGAGTGGTGGTCGCAAGATTAGTTCAGATTTTTTTCAAATAGCTTTGAAATAACTCCAAGCGCCTTCCGGACTAAGCGATTTGCGCCCTTCTGCCGCGGCACCATGCCGCAACAGAACACGACAATTTCCTGTAGGAGCGAGCTTGCTCGCGATGGAATTTCAGTCGAAATCGATGTATCTGACGCTCCATCGTCGGAACGCCGCCCGGAGCAAGCTCGCTCCTACAAGAAGGCTCAGTGAGCCTCATCCCAGTTATTTCCGACACCCACTTCGACCAGCAACGGGACATCCAGTTTCGCCGCCTCGCTCATGTGTACGCGAATTTCATCGCGAACCTGGTCGACCAGGTCTTCACGCACCTCAAGCACCAGTTCATCGTGCACCTGCAAAATGACTTTGGCGTCGAGGCCAGACGCGGTCAGCCAGTTATCAACTGCAACCATGGCTTTCTTGATGATGTCCGCAGCGGTGCCTTGCATCGGTGCGTTGATCGCCGTACGTTCCGCGGCGGCGCGCTCTTGCGGCTTGTTGGAGTTGATGTCCGGCAGGTACAGGCGACGGCCGAAGAACGTCTCGACATAACCTTGCTCGGCAGCCTGGGCACGCGTGCGGTCCATGTACTGGCGAACGCCGGGATAGCGGGTGAAGTAGGTATCGATGTAGGCCTTGGCGGTCTTGGTGTCGACGCCGATGTCCTTGCCGAGCTTCTGCGCCCCCATGCCGTAGATCAGGCCGAAGTTGATCGCCTTGGCGCTGCGACGCTGGTCGGAGGTCACGTCGGCCAGTTCGACCTTGAACACTTCGGCGGCGGTCGCGCTGTGCACGTCCAGATTGTGGCGGAAGGCGTTCATCAGCCCTTCATCCCGGGACAGGTGCGCCATGATCCGCAACTCGATCTGCGAGTAGTCCGCTGCCAGCAGCTTGTAACCGGTCGGGGCCACGAAGGCCTGGCGAATGCKACGCCCTTCGGCGGTGCGCACCGGAATGTTCTGCAGGTTCGGATCGCTGGAGGACAGCCGCCCGGTGGACGCCACCGCCTGGTGGTACGAGGTATGGATCCGCCCGGTACGCGGGTTGATCTGCTCCGGCAGGCGGTCTGTGTAAGTGCTTTTCAGCTTGCTCATGGAGCGGTATTCCATGAGCACTTTGGGCAATCGATAGTCGTCTTCAGCCAGTTTGGCCAGCACTTCTTCGGCGGTGGATGGCTGGCCCTTGGCGGTTTTCTTCAATACCGGCAAGCCAAGCTTTTCGTAAAGGATCACGCCCAGTTGCTTGGGCGAACCGAGGTTGAACTCTTCGCCGGCAATCTCGAAGGCTTCACGTTCCAGCGCCACCATCTTGTCGCCCAGTTCGATGCTTTGCACACCCAGCAGGGCGGCGTCGACGAAAGCGCCCTGGCGCTCGATGCGCGCCAGCACCGGCAC
>NZ_JBGCUL010001001.1:0-1589 GCF_054177685.1 Pseudomonas sp. P5_A2_2 | reverse complement strand
GCACTGACCTGGACAACGCCCAGGTGCAGGTGCAGAACCGCGTGACCCGGACCGAGCCAAAACTTCCCGAGGAAGTGACGCGCATCGGTATCACCGTGGACAAGGCGTCGCCCGACCTGACCATGGTTGTGCACTTGACCTCGCCGGACAAACGCTACGACATGCTCTATCTGTCCAACTACGCGATCCTGAACATCAAGGATGAACTGGCGCGGCTGGGCGGTGTCGGTGACGTGCAACTGTTCGGCATGGGCGATTACTCGCTGCGCGTCTGGCTCGATCCGAACAAGACCGCTTCGCGCAACCTGACCGCTACCGACGTTGTGACGGCCATCCGCGAACAGAACCGTCAAGTGGCTGCCGGTGCCTTGGGCGCGCCCCCTGCCCCGAATGCCCAAAGCTTCCAGTTGTCGGTCAAYACTCAGGGTCGTCTGGTCAATGAGGAAGAGTTCGAGAACATCGTCATTCGCTCTGGCGACAACGGTGAAATCACTCGCCTCAAGGACATCGCCCGCGTCGAACTGGGCTCCAGCCAGTACGCCCTGCGTTCGCTGCTGAACAACCAGCCGGCGGTGGCGATCCCGATCTTCCAGCGCCCTGGCTCCAATGCCATCGAAATCTCCAACGAAGTGCGGGCCAAGATGGCCGAGCTGAAGAAGAGCTTCCCCGAAGGCATGGACTTCAGCATCGTCTATGACCCGACGATCTTCGTGCGCGGCTCCATCGAGGCGGTGGTTCACACCCTCTTCGAAGCGCTGATCCTCGTGGTGCTGGTGGTGATCCTGTTCCTGCAGACCTGGCGCGCCTCGATCATTCCATTGGTCGCTGTGCCGGTATCGCTGATCGGTACCTTTGCCRTGATGCATCTGTTCGGCTTCTCGCTCAACGCCTTGTCGCTGTTCGGCCTGGTACTGGCGATCGGTATCGTGGTGGACGATGCGATCGTGGTGGTGGAGAACGTCGAACGTAACATCGAACTCGGATTGACCCCGATCGAAGCCACCAAACGCGCCATGCGTGAAGTGACCGGCCCGATCATTGCCACGGCACTGGTGCTGTGTGCGGTGTTCGTTCCGGCGGCGTTCATCTCCGGTCTGACGGGCCAGTTCTACAAGCAGTTCGCCCTGACCATTGCGATTTCGACGGTGATCTCGGCCTTCAACTCCCTGACCCTGTCGCCGGCGCTGGCCGCCGTGTTGCTCAAAGGMCACGACGCACCGAAAGACCGGTTCTCCAAGGTGCTGGACAAGATTTTCGGTGGTTGGTTGTTCCGTCCGTTCAACCGCTTCTTCGAGAAAGCCAGCCATGGTTATGTCGGCACCGTTGCCCGCGTGATCCGCTCCAGTGGCATCGCCCTGCTGCTGTACGCCGGCCTGATGGTCCTGACCTTCTTCGGTTTCTCCAGCACCCCGACCGGTTTCGTACCCGGCCAGGACAAGCAATACCTGGTGGCCTTCGCGCAATTGCCGGATGCGTCGAGCCTGGACCGTACCGAAGACGTGATCAAACGCATGTCCGAGCTGGCGCTGAAACAGCCTGGCGTGGAAAGTGCGGTGGCCTTCCCTGGCCTGTCGATCAACGGTTTCACC
>NZ_JBGCUL010001000.1:0-1589 GCF_054177685.1 Pseudomonas sp. P5_A2_2 | reverse complement strand
GTCCTGGGCCAGGTCGTGATCGAGTTCGAACATGCATGTGATCCTTGAAGACGGTGATGGAACGGGTTGTTCACCCGCACAGGCCTTGGTAACAAACCCTGTGCTCAGGCACAAAGACAGCCACCCTGAGGGTGGTCGAGACTCTCTTGGCGATCAACGTTACCCTTTGCATCGCAAAAAATCATAATAAAGAGAGAGCCGCCATGACACAGAGCGCCATAGCGTCCGACGCCATCGCTGACGACAAAAACGCCGTCTACAAGCGCATCACCCTGCGTTTGATCCCCTTCATTTTCATCTGCTACCTGTTCAACTACCTCGACCGGGTAAACGTTGGATTTGCCAAACTGCAGATGCTCGACGCGCTGAAGTTCAGCGAAACCGTGTACGGCCTCGGTGCCGGCATCTTCTTTATCGGTTATGTGCTGTGCGGTGTGCCAAGCAACCTGGCCCTGACCAAATTCGGCCCGCGACGCTGGATCGCGCTGATGATGATCACCTGGGGCACGCTGTCGACCTGCCTGCTGTTCGTCACCACCCCGACCGAGTTCTACACCTTGCGCCTGTTCACCGGCGCTGCCGAAGCCGGGTTCTTCCCCGGTGTTGTGCTCTATCTCTCGCAGTGGTTCCCGACCTTCCGCCGTGGCCGCATCATGGCGCTGTTCATGTCGGCGATCCCGGTGTCCGGCCTGCTCGGCAGCCCGTTCTCCGGCTGGATTCTCAACCACTTCGGCGCAGGCCAGGGCGGTCTCGCCGGCTGGCAATGGATGTTCCTGCTACAAGGCATTCCGACCGTGATCCTCGGTGCGCTGGCTTATTTCCTGCTCAGCGACAGCTACGCCAACGCCAAGTGGCTGACCCCGTTCGAGCGCTCGGTGCTGGAAGCCGACCACGCCGAAGATCTGGCGAACAAGCCGAAAACCACCACCGACTCACTGCTGGCGGTGTTCAAGAACCCGGCGATCTGGGCCTTCGGCCTGATCTACTTCTGCATCCAGAGTGGCGTCTACGCGATCAACTTCTGGTTGCCGTCGATCATCAAGAACCTGGGCTTCAGCGATAACCTGGTGATCGGCTGGTTGAGCGCGATTCCGTACCTGCTGGCCGCCGTTTTCATGCTGATGGTCGGCCGTTCGGCGGACCTGCGCAAAGAACGCCGCTGGCATTTGGTGGTGCCGATGTTGATGGGCGCGCTGGGGCTGCTGATTGCGGTGAACTTCGCCGCCAACCCGGCCATCGCGATTCTCGGCCTGAGCATCGCCACCATGGGCGCCCTCACCGGCCTGCCGATGTTCTGGCCGGTGCCGACCGCCCTGCTCAGTGCCGGCGCCGCCGCGGGCGGCCTGGCGCTGATCAACTCCATGGGACAGATGGCCGGCTTCCTCAGCCCGTACCTGGTGGGTTGGGTCAAGGACAGCACCGGTTCGACCGATGCGGCGCTGTACCTGCTGGCGGGCGTGATTGTCTGCGGCAGTCTGTTGGCGCTGCGCATGACCCGTACCCTGCGCGCCTGACCACCACCTGACCACTGTAGGAGCGAGCCTGCTCGCGATGGACGTCAACGATAACGCGTGTTTTCTGAATGCACG
>NZ_JBGCUL010000999.1:0-1592 GCF_054177685.1 Pseudomonas sp. P5_A2_2 | reverse complement strand
TGGTTCGATGGACGGTGCCTTCGATCTCATCCCGCAGCAAAGCCCGTTCTGGCGACTCGAGATCCTTGAGGCCATGATCGCCATCGTAGAACTCTGCATCCTCGGAACTGACATCGCTATCCGGCGGCCGACGGCCGCGTGAAACCAGATAGTTTTTCGCCGTGTTGATGGCGATGCGGTAAAGCCACGTATAAAACGCGCTGTCTCCGCGAAAATTTCCAAGTGCACGGTACGCCTTGATAAAGGCTTCTTGTGCCACATCCTGGGCTTCATGGGTGTCGTGCACAAAACGCACGATCAACCCGAGAATTTTGTGCTGGTATTTCAGCACTAGCAGATCGAAAGCACGCTTGTCGCCGCGCTGAACGCGCTCGACCAGTTGCTGATCCTCTTCCTGGGTTAGCATGAACACTCCTCGATGAGCTCGGAGGAGGCTTGCAGAAGTAATCCACCAGACTTGCAAACATAGACTCGGGCTTTTCGCAAAAGTTCTCCCCCTCCAGGCAAGTTTCCTGCGGGCTCTGATTTGGCACGCACGAAAAGCGCAGCACGAGTTGACCCGGCTGCGCGGATAATCTTGTCATCGGACTCTTCAGCAAGGATCAAACCGCAATCCCGCACTGAAGCCGACGCTGTCCCTTGTTTCAGGCAACCGTCTATTGATCTTGGCCCTTTGGCAAAAGTTCCAAATATTTATAGCGGCGCCGCCCCGACATTGTGCAACCGTGAAGGGAAAAACACTGTTAAATCGGCGATACAGTCATTCTCGCGCCCAACGGGCAGAAAAACATCCGACGAAGCGTCCGATGTTTTGCGTCACAGTAGTTTCACAATGCCATGCCAGCTCGGGTATTGTGCCGCTCCCCCCCTCTATATACTAGTAGGCTGTGCGGCTGCCTTGACTCGCCTGTCCAGCTGCGCCACCCCCGACCCGGGTCGCTTTGAGCGGAATCCTGAAATGAGCCAACAGTTTCAACACGATGTTCTGGTAATTGGCAGCGGTGCTGCCGGTTTGAGCCTTGCGCTGACCTTGCCCGGTCATTTGCGCATTGCCGTACTGAGCAAGGGCAACCTCGCCAATGGCTCGACGTTCTGGGCCCAGGGCGGCGTTGCGGCCGTGCTGGATGACACCGATACCGTTGAATCCCATGTCGATGACACGCTCAATGCGGGCGGCGGCCTGTGCCATGAGGACGCCGTGCGCTTTACCGTCGAGCACAGCAAGGAAGCCATTCAGTGGCTGATCGACCAGGGCGTGCCCTTTACCCGCGATGAACAGTCGGGTAACGAAGATGGCGGCTTTGAGTTCCACCTGACCCGCGAGGGCGGCCACAGCCATCGGCGCATCATCCACGCCGCCGATGCCACGGGTGCAGCCATTTTCACTACCCTGCTCGACCAGGCCAGGAAACGACCCAACATCGAACTGCTGGAACAGCGAGTGGCGGTTGACCTGATTACGGAGAAACGCCTGGGACTCGAAGGCGATCGCTGCCTCGGTGCTTATGTGCTCAATCGCGCCACCGGCGAAGTCGACACCTACGGCGCCCGTTTCGTGATCCTCGCCTCCGGTGGTGCGGCCAAGGTTTACC
>NZ_JBGCUL010000998.1:0-1594 GCF_054177685.1 Pseudomonas sp. P5_A2_2 | reverse complement strand
CACCGCCTCCATCGCCGAAGCGGCCGGCATCGCCCTGTACGGCGGCACCATGCTTGAAGGTGGCCTGGGTACCATGGCCTCGGCTCATGCCTTCGTCACCCTGAACAAGCTGGCGTGGGACACCGAACTGTTCGGCCCGCTGCTGCTGACCGAAGACGTTCTCAGAGAACCGCTGGTCTATCGCGATTTTGAACTGCATGTGCCGAACACCCCGGGTCTGGGCCTGAGCCTGGATGAAGAGCGCCTGGCGTTCTTCCGCCGCGACAAGACATCCACCGCCATTCATCAAGCCTGAGGAGAGCATTATGCTGTTCCACGTAAAAATGACCGTGAACCTGCCGGTCGACATGAATCCCGAAGCGGCGGCCAAATTGAAGGCTGACGAAAAAGCCCTGGCCCAGCGCCTGCAGGAGCAGGGCAAGTGGCGCCACCTGTGGCGCATCGCCGGGCACTACGCCAACTACAGCGTGTTCGATGTCGACAGCGTTCAGGAACTGCATGACCTGCTGATGCAATTGCCACTGTTTCCGTACATGGCCATCGAGATCGACGCGATGTGCCGGCATCCTTCTTCCATCCGTGACGATGACCGCTGAGCCCAGCCTGTTCAGCGCGCTACGCTAATAATTACAAGATGAGGAACCCAGAATGAACGTCAAGATTTCCCACACTGCCGAAGTCCAGAAATTTCTCGAAGAAGCCAGCGGCCTGCTCAACGACGCCGGTAACCCACGGACCAAGGCGCTGGTGTACCGCATCCTGCGTGATTCGGTGAACATCATCGAAGACCTGGCCGTGACCCCGGAAGAGTTCTGGAAAGCCGTCAACTACCTCAACGTGCTGGGTGCGCGCCAGGAAGCGGGGCTGCTGGTGGCCGGTGTCGGGCTGGAACATTACCTCGACCTGTTGATGGACGCCGAAGACGAACAGGCCGGCAAGTCCGGCGGCACGCCGCGCACCATCGAAGGCCCGCTGTACGTGGCCGGTGCGCCGCTGTCCGAGGGCGAAGCGCGCCTCGACGATGGCGTCGATCCGGGCGTGACCCTGTTCATGCAGGGCCGCGTGTTCAACACCGCTGGCGAACCCCTGGCTGGCGCCGTGGTAGACGTCTGGCACGCCAACACCGGTGGCACCTACTCGTACTTCGATACCACGCAGTCGGAATTCAACCTGCGTCGCCGCATCGTGACCGACGCCGAAGGTCGCTACCGTTTCCGTAGCATCGTGCCCTCGGGCTACGGCTGCCCACCGGACGGTCCGACCCAGCAACTGCTCGATCAACTGGGTCGTCATGGTCAGCGCCCGGCGCACGTGCACTTCTTCATTTCCGCGCCGGATCATCGCCACCTGACCACCCAGATCAACCTCGACGGCGATCAGTACCTGCATGACGATTTCGCCTACGCCACCCGCGACGAATTGATCGCCAAAATCACCTTCAGTGACGATCAGCAGCGCGCGGCGGCCCATGGTGTGAGCGGTCGCTTTGCCGAAATCGAGTTCGACTTCACCTTGCAGTCGTCTGCCCAGCCTGAAGAGCAGCAACGCCACGAGCGGGTCCGCGCACTCGAGGACTGATCGCACGACCCTGTGG
>NZ_JBGCUL010000997.1:0-1597 GCF_054177685.1 Pseudomonas sp. P5_A2_2 | reverse complement strand
TGACCAGCACGCTTTGTAACCATGATCGGCAGAGAACGGCCGATTCTGTTGAAAAAGTAGCTCCCCTATCTGGCCTGCGGCAAAATATCTGCATTGGCCAGCAGGGAAGCACGCAGCATGATGGGACAGTTATCGAGTGGGCAGGATCGGCTGTTTTACTCGTTCAACCTTGAAGATCACATTCCAGCCAATCACCTTCTGCGCAGCATTGATCGGTGTCTCGATCTGAGCGACCTGCGCCATTACCTCGCCGATTTTTATAGCCCGATCGGGCGTCCGTCGATTGATCCTGAACTGATGATTCGCATGCTGATCGTGGGCTATTGCTACGGCATTCGCTCAGAGCGGCGGTTGTGCGAAGAGGCTCATTTGAACCTGGCGTATCGCTGGTTCTGCCGGTTAAGCCTTGAAGATGAAGTCCCCAATCACTCGACCTTTTCCAAAAACCGACACGGCCGTTTTCGGGACAGCGATCTCTTTCGCTGGCTGTTCAATGAAGTGCTGCGTCGTTGCATGGACGCAGGCTTGGTCAAAGGTGAAGGCTTTGCCGTGGACGCCAGCATCATCAAAGCGGATGCCAGCCGGCAGCGCGGTGTACCGGGTGATGAACAGGTCAACTGGAGCGATCCGGCCCTGAGCACCCGCGCCGTGCGTGAGTATCTTGAGGCGCTCGATGAAGAGGCTCTGGCCGAAACGCTACCGAAGCGCCTATCGCTGACTGATCCTCAAGCCCGCTGGACCGCAGCACCAGGTGGCCCAGCGTTCTACGCTTACTCCACGAATTATCTGATCGATACCGAGCACGGCGTGATCATGGATGTGGAACCCACACCGGCTCATTGAACCGCAGAAGTTGAGAGCACCAAGACGATGACCGATCGGGTCGAAGCGCAGTTCGACATCAAGCCGGAACGCCTCATTGGCGACACCGCTTACGGTACCGCGCCGATGCTAGCCTGGATGGTGGAGGAAAAAGACATCGAACCACATGTGCCGGTGTGGGACAAAACTGAGAGCAAGAACGACAGCTTTTCGAGTAACGATTTCCACTGGAATGAAGAGGCCGAGGAATACCGCTGCCCAGCCGGCAACGTATTACGCAGCGAATGGCGAGCCTTCAAAAACGAGCGTTCGCACGTCACAAAAGCCAACACCATCATCTTCCGATCCAGACAGACCGACTGCGCGACATGTCCGATGAAAGCCAAGTGCTGCCCGAACACTTCGATTCGCAAGATCGTCCGCAGCGTCCATGAAGCCGCTCGTGATGTGGCTCGACGCATCGCGGCGACGCCGGAGTACGTGCGCTCTCGCCACGAACGTAAGAAGGTCGAAATGTTGTTTGCCCACCTCAAGCGCATCCTGAAACTGGATCGCTTGCGACTACGTGGCATGAGTGGCGCGTCCGATGAGTTCACGCTGGCGGCTGCGGTACAGAACTTGCGTCGACTGGCCAAACTTACATCTCAAGGGCCGCCTGCCCCAGGATAGGTGCGCCTGCACTAAGCCAAAAACCTCAAATTAACCCAATAACAAAGCAACAAAGGTCAACAAAGGTCAACGAAGGGCCGAGAAACCACTCAATGTGGTGAGTAGG
>NZ_JBGCUL010000036.1:0-16626 GCF_054177685.1 Pseudomonas sp. P5_A2_2 | reverse complement strand
ACCGCTATCGCGAGCAAGCTCGCTCCCACAGTGATTTGCAGTGTGAATACAATCTATGTCACTCAGCAGATCCCCTGTGGGAGCGAGCTTGCTCGCGATCGGGCCAGTGCTGCTGGCCCCAAAGCTTGGGCTTACTCGCTGAAAGCCATCCCATGCTTCTCTTTGGTGGTCTTCACCGCCTCCAGCACCGCCAGCAGGCAGTCATCACGATAGCGCTCCAGCGCCGAAATGCTGTGTTTGCCCAGTTGATCGCTGGTGCCATCGACCACGTCGTCGATCAGCTTGTCGGTCAGCTCCGGTGCCGGCAGGTAGGTCCACGGTAACTGCAACGCCGGGCCGAACTGCGCCATGAAGTGACGCATGCCGGCATCGCCACCGGCCAGGGTGTAGGTCAGGAACGTACCCATGAACGACCAGCGCAAACCGGCGCCGAAGCGGATTGCATCGTCGATTTCACCGGTGGTCGCCACACCGTCATTGACCAGGTGCAGTGCCTCACGCCACAGCGCCTCGAGCAGACGGTCGGCGATGAAGCCCGGCACTTCCTTGCGCACATGCAGAGGGCGCATCCCCAGGGATTCATAGACTTTCATCGCCGCTTGCACCGCTTCAGGGGCGGTGTTTTTGCCGCCGACCACTTCCACCAACGGCAGCAGGTAAACCGGGTTGAACGGGTGACCGACCACGCAGCGTTCCGGGTGCGTGGCGCTCTCGTAGAACTCGCTCGGCAACAGACCGGAGGTGCTGGAACCGATCAATGCATTGGGTTTGGCTGCCGCGCTGATTTTGCTGTGCAGGTCCAGTTTCAGTTCCAGGCGTTCCGGGGCGCTTTCCTGGATGAAATCGGCATCGCGCACGCACTCGTCGATAGTCGCGACAAAGCGCAGGCGATCTTGCGAAGCACCCGGCGCCAGGCCTTGTTTCTCCAGCGCGCCCCAGGCATTGGCGACGCGTTTGCGCAGGGCGGCTTCAGCGCCGGGTGCCGGGTCCCAGGCCACTACATCCAGGCCATGGGCGAGGGCGCGGGATACCCAGCCGCTGCCGATGACACCGCTGCCTAACGCTGCAAAGGTTTTGATTTCGGTGATAAAGCTCATGGTCGATTCCTGAATCTGGCTCGGAAAAAAAACTGTGGGAGCGAACTTTCTCGCGATGGCGTCGGTACATCCGATGCATCAATTGAGGCAGGTAAACCGCTATCGCGAGCAGGCTCGCTCCCACAGGGGGAAAGTTGTTTTGAATTAACCGCGCTTGGTCAGGCCCATTTTTGCCCGGCCTTCAGCCGGGGTCAGGACGCGGGCGCCGAGGCGGCTGAGGATTTCGCCGGCGCGCTCGACCAGTTGGCCGTTGGTCGCCAGCACGCCCTTGTCCAGCCACAGGTTGTCTTCCAGTCCGACTCGGACGTTGCCGCCGAGCAACACCGCTT
The DNA here is from genome assembly GCF_054177685.1 of Pseudomonas sp. P5_A2_2. Lineage (NCBI taxonomy): Bacteria > Pseudomonadati > Pseudomonadota > Gammaproteobacteria > Pseudomonadales > Pseudomonadaceae > Pseudomonas > Pseudomonas sp. P5_A2_2. The sequence goes on along the minus strand of NZ_JBGCUL010000036.1, from coordinate 15,200 downwards.
GCGCTGCCATCGGCATCTGCATGCGACCGATACCGAAGCCGGCCCAGACCGCATCGGCCGGCAGGTTGTCGACCATGGCTTTCATGGTGGTGGTGTCCGCCGGCGCGCCCCAAGGGATACCCAGGCACAGCTGGAACAACGGGTTGTCGAGCAGGCCTTCCTTGATCATTTGCTTGGCGAACCACAGATGACCGGTGTCGAAGATTTCCAGCTCGGCTTTAACGCCCAGCTCCTGGATGCGTTTGGCACCAGCGCGCAGTTGCGCCGGGGTGGACACGTAAATGGTGTCGCCGTCGCCGAAGTTCAGGGTGCCGCAATCGAGGGTACAGATTTCCGGCAGCAGTTCTTCGACGTGGGCCAGACGGGTCAGCGGGCCGACCAGATCGGTGTTCGGGCCGAATTCCATCGGATTCTCGCCGGCACCGATTTCCAGGTCGCCGCCCATGCCGGCGGTGAGGTTGACAATGATGTCCACGTCCGCCTCGCGGATGCGCTCCATCACTTCGCGGTACAGCGCCACGTCACGGCTGAACTTGCCGGTTTGCGGGTCGCGTACATGGCAGTGAACCACGGTGGCGCCGGCCTTGGCGGCTTCCACGGCGGCAGCGGCGATTTGTTTCGGGGTGACCGGCACGTGTGGGCTCTTGGCGGTCGTGTCGCCAGCACCGGTGAGTGCGCAGGTGATGATGACGTCGTGGTTCATGAGGCGGTTCCTTACAGGCGAGTTTTTGGTTTTGGCCAGGCGTAGTGATCCCGTTCGCAGCCCATCAGGGCTGCGAGTCGGTGGTTCAATCGGGTTTATTTACTGGTCAGTTTCAGGTTTGCAGAGGCCGGTTTGCCATCGAAGGTGGTGACGCCTTCAAGCCAGCGTTTTTTGTCCTGCGGGTGATCATTCAGCCATTGTTTGGCCGACTCGAAAGCGTCCTTGTGATCCAGCAGCGGCTGCATCATCCGGCTCTCGTCTTCGGCGGTGAAGGTCAGGTTGGTCAGCAAACGGCTGATGTTCGGGCATTGCTCGGCGTATGTCGGCGCGGTGACGGTCCATACCGTGGCCTTGCCTTCGTCCGGCCCAAGGGCGTTCTCACTGCCGGTGAGGTAGGTCATTTTCACGTTGACGTTCATCGGGTGCGGCGCCCAGCCGAAGAACACCACGGCTTCGTTGCGACGTACGGCGCGATCCACGGCGGCGAGCATGCCGGCTTCGCTGGATTCGACCAGCTGGAACTTGCCGAGGCCGAACTGGTTTTTGGAGATCATCGCCTTGATCTGGGTGTTGGCGCCCGAGCCAGGCTCGATGCCGTAGATCTTGCCGCCCAGTTCTTTTTCGAATTTGGCGATGTCAGCGAAGGTTTTCAGGCCCTTGTCCGCGAGGTAGGTCGGCACGGCGAGGGTCGCGCGGGCGTCTTGCAGGCTTGGTGCTTCAAGCACCTTGACTTGTTTGGCGTCGACGAACGGGGTGATGGTCTGGGTCATCAGCGGGTTCCAGTAGCCGAGGAACAGGTCCAGACGCTGGTCGCGGATCCCGGCGAAGATGATTTGCTGGGAGGCGCTGGTTTGTTTGGTGCTGTAGCCGAGGCCATCGAGCAATACCTGGGTCATGGCACTGGTCGCGATCACGTCGGTCCAGTTCACTACACCCATGCGCACGTTCTGGCACGCGGCGGGTTCGGCGGCCATGACACTGGCGCTCAGCAAAGCGGTACCACTGAGTGCAAGAACACAGCTGCTGATCAGTCGTTTCATCTCAGGTTCCTCGGCAGTTTCGTTATTGTGGGTCCGGTCGTCTTTGTGCGCCGGTGATGCCAAGTTACGCAGCTAAGCGGCCGTGAAAGCGCACTGCGGCGACCAGCTCTTGCACTGCAGCGACCTGTGCTCTTGAATGCCGCGTGCAACTGGCGTATCAACATCCCTACGCTGCCCGCCCTCTTGTTACCTGCTCAGCGAGTGCGCTCCATGTCCCAGGATTTCTACCTCTTGTTGATGCCGGGTTTCTCGGCCATTGGATTTATCTCGGCCATCGAGCCGCTGCGGGTCGCCAATCGCTTTCGCGGCGAGTTGTACCGCTGGCATGTGTTAAGCGCGGACGGCGGGGCGGTGCTGGCCAGCAACGGCATGTCGGTCAACGCCGATGCGGCGCTGGAGCCGCTGAAGAAAGGCGCGACGCTGTTGGTGGTCGCCGGCTTCGAACCGCTCAAATTCGCCACCCCGGCGCTGGAACACTGGCTGCGCCGGCTGGACAACGAAGGCGTGACCCTTGGCGCCATCGACACCGGCAGCTTCATCCTCGCCGAGGCGGGTTTGCTCGACGGCCATCGCCTGACCCTGCACTGGGAAGCCATCGACGCCTTCAAGGAGTCTTATCCACAGCTCAGCGTCACCCAGGAGCTGTTCGAGATCGACCGTCGGCGCATTACTTCCGCCGGCGGCACCGCCTCCATTGATCTGATGCTGGATCTGATCGCCCAGGCCCACGGCCCGGAGTTGGCGATCCAGGTCAGCGAACAATTCGTACTCGGCCGTATCCGCCCGCGCAAAGACCACCAGCGCATGGAAGTCGCCACGCGCTACGGCATCAGCAACAAGAAGCTGGTGCATGTGATTGGCGAGATGGAGCAGCACAGCGAACCGCCGCTGAGCACGCTGGAACTGGCGGAATCGATCAAGGTGACGCGGCGACAGTTGGAGCGCCTGTTTCGCCTGCATCTGAACGACACGCCGAGCAATTTCTACCTGCGGTTAAGGCTGGAGAAAGCCCGGCAGCTGCTGCGACAGACGGACATGAGCGTGCTTGAAGTGAGCATTGCCTGCGGGTTTGAATCGCCGTCGTATTTCACCCGCAGTTATCGGGCGAAGTATGAGCGGTGCCCGAGGGAAGATCGGCGTACCGCCAAGGCGTGATTCTGAAAACACTGGAGAAACCTGTGGGAGCGAGCTTGCTCGCGATAGCGGTCTGTCAGACACATTGATGTTGACTGATACACCGCCATCGCGAGCAAGCTCGCTCCCACATTAGTTCTTTGGTGCCTGGAGGATCAGGTTACTTCTTCACCAATGCCGAACACGCTGCCTTATAGGCCTCATGCTGATATTTGTTCAGCGTCCCCGGCAGCTCAAAATTGTGCTTCTTGGCCTGGGCATTGATGGTCTGCGGCGACAGTAGGGCTACCTCGCAACTCTCCAGCAACTGGAAAACCCCTTCGATCTTGAACGTGGTCGGCCCACCAGCGAATTCGCCTTTCTTGCTGCGCTTCTTGATCGCGATGCGGTCGATGGAATTCTCACGGACAAACGAAGCGACCTGAGCGGCAAACACTTTGACGTTGGCGGCTTCGTCATCATCGTCCAGGGCAATTTTCTTGGTGGCGAGCGCGACATGGCCCAGTGCCTGACCGTCCAGGGTGGCCACGGCGATGATTGCTTCGCTGCCTTTGATTTCGATGCCGCAGACTTTCATGTTCAATCCCATTAGTGACAGAGGGTGTGCAGCTTACAGTTCAAGCTGGCTGGCAGTGATGCCAAATGCCAAAGCGATTTTTTCGCGAGTGGCTTTACGGGGCTTGGCGACGGTTTCCTGTTGGGCAAAGGCAGGCTGGGTTATGCCCATGCGTTTGGCCACTTCATCCTGGGTAAGGTTCAAGTGTTCGCGCCAGGCGCGGATAGGGGTAGCGCCATCGACGATGCGGCTCACCACCTCATGAGGGATCAAGTCGGGCTCGATTTTCTGCGCCACGTATTGTGCATAGGGAATGACCACGAAGGCTGGATTGCCTTCGGCGTCGTTGATGATTTGAATGTCAGTAGGTGCGTTCATCGCGTTTTTTGACCTCTTGAATACTGACCACTTTGATCGCGCCATCCCAATCAAACATGACCCGATAGTTACCGACACGCAGTCGATAAGCATAGTCATGACCGACCAGTGCTTTGACATTGCCTGCCTCAGGCATGCCAGCGAGCGCCGTGATGGCATCACGAACCTGAATCTGGTGAACGGAATGCAATCTCAAGAGTTGCTTAACGGCCTTTCGAGTCCAGTGAATGCTGTTCATGGAAGAATATAAGTCTTTTATAAGATTTGCGAATCTTTACTTATATTTTTATGGTTGGCCATCAACAACATTTGTCGGCATGTTGCGTGAAAAGTCCGCAGAGCAGCGGCTTTGGACAGAAGCTGTAGGTCAGATCAGAGTGCTTTGCGGGAAAAGGTTTTTTTGGCGATTGAAAGCTGGTGGTAGTGCCAGCTTTCAGCGGGACATTCAGGACTATTCCTGCCCAATCGACTCCAAAAACTCCGACCGCTCGTCGCTCATCCGCGCAATGCAATCGTTCTGGGCAATGGTGAACGCCTTGCTGCCACTGGTGGCCGGGAAGGCTTCGACGGCGCAGTCGGCGTCGCGGGTCTTCAGCCATTGCTGTTGGGCGGCTTTGATCTTGGCGGTGATGTCGGCCAGTTGCGACGGGTTTTTGCCGTACTGCGACTGCATGCGGTCGTTCAGGCCCTGGAGGTTTTCCTTGAGCAAGTCTTCGGCGGTGGTTTTGCTGAAGGCCGAGCACTCGAGGGTCTGGACGTCGTTTTCGACTTTGTCGCACGGGTTGTCGTCGGACACCTCGGCTGCGTGTACGCCGGTCGCAATCAGTGCCAAAGCCAGAAGGATGGATTTCATTCAGGTCGCCGCTCTATTCCAGTGATGCGGCGAATTCTGGCCCAAGCCGAGGGCCTTGAACAGGTCGGTGATAGTGCCTGGCGACGACCCTTTGTCGCGGATTGACGCTTTCGGCAATTCCCCTGTCGTTTTTGCACCCGGCTGCTTGGGCACCGAGGCATATGCTGGCCCAAAGCGCCGGCAGACGATTCGGCGCATGAATCGCTAATAAGGGGACAGCCTGATGAGCCCAGCCGAATTGCACGCCGACAGCATCGTTATCGACGGGCTGATTATTGCCAAGTGGAACCGCGAGCTGTTTGAAGACATGCGCAAAGGCGGTCTGACCGCGGCCAACTGCACCGTGTCGGTGTGGGAGGGCTTCCAGGCCACCGTCAACAACATTGCCGCCAGCCAGAAGCTGATCCGCGAGAATAGCGACCTGGTGATTCCGGTGCGCACCACCGCCGATATCCGCAAGGCCAAGGAACAGGGCAAGACCGGCATTCTCTTTGGCTTCCAGAATGCTCACGCATTTGAAGACCAGATCGGCTACGTCGAGGTGTTCAAGCAGCTCGGCGTCGGTATTGTGCAGATGTGCTACAACACCCAAAACCTGGTCGGTACCGGTTGCTACGAGCGTGACGGCGGCCTGTCGGGTTTCGGTCGTGAAATCGTCGCCGAGATGAACCGGGTCGGCGTAATGTGCGACCTGTCCCACGTCGGCTCGAAAACGTCCGAAGAAGTCATCCTCGAATCCAAGAAGCCGGTCTGCTACTCCCACTGCCTGCCGTCGGGGCTCAAGGAGCACCCGCGCAACAAGTCCGATGAAGAACTGAAGTTCATTGCCGACCACGGCGGTTTCGTCGGGGTGACCATGTTCGCGCCGTTCCTGGCCAAGGGTATCGATTCGACCATCGACGACTACGCCGAAGCGATCGAATACACCATGAACCTGGTTGGCGAAGACGCGATCGGCATCGGCACCGACTTCACCCAGGGCCATGGCCAGGACTTCTTCGAATACCTGACCCACGACAAGGGCTACGCCCGCCGCTTGACCAGCTTCGGCAAGATCATCAACCCGCTGGGCATCCGCACCGTGGGCGAGTTCCCGAACCTGACCGAGACCCTGCTCAAGCGCGGCCACTCCGAGCGCGTGGTGCGCAAGATCATGGGTGAGAACTGGGTGAATGTCCTCAAGGACGTTTGGGGCGAATAAGCCGCCGCATCTCTGAATCCTTTCCCGCTGCCGTCCGTGCAGCGGGCAACGCAACGAATTTTCTGGAGTCAAGTTTCCATGGCCAAAATCGCCCCGCAATTGCCAATCGAAGTCGACAGCGAAACCGGTGTCTGGACCTCCGACGCCCTGCCGATGCTGTATGTGCCGCGCCATTTCTTCGTCAACAACCACATGGGCATCGAGGAAGTGCTGGGCGCTGAAGCCTATGCCGAAATCCTCTATAAGGCCGGCTACAAGTCCGCCTGGCACTGGTGTGAAAAAGAAGCCGAATGCCACGGCCTGGAAGGCGTCGCGGTGTTCGAGCACTACATGAAGCGCCTGTCGCAGCGCGGCTGGGGCCTGTTCAAGATTCAGGACATCGATCTCGACAAAGGCACCGCCAGCGTCAAGCTCGAACACTCGGCATTCGTCTATGTGTACGGCAAGGTCGGACGTAAGGTCGACTACATGTTCACTGGCTGGTTTGCAGGGGCCATGGACCAGATCCTGGCCGCTCGCGGCAGCAAGATCCGCACCGTGGCCGAGCAAGTCTACGGTGGCTCCGAAGAGGGCCACGAAGACGGTTTGTTCACCGTCAAGCCGTTGTAAGTCGAGGAACCCGCCATGGCTTTCGAAGCAATGTTCCAACCGATCCAGATCGGTAAACTGACCATCCGCAACCGCGTGCTCAGCACCGCGCACGCCGAGGTTTATGCCACCGACGGCGGCATGACCACCGACCGGTACGTCAAGTATTACGAAGAGAAAGCCAAGGGCGGGATCGGCCTGGCGATTTGTGGTGGCTCGTCCGTCGTGGCGATCGACAGCCCGCAGGAGTGGTGGAGCTCGGTGAACCTGTCCACCGACCGCATCATTCCGCACTTCCAGAATCTGGCCGATGCTATGCACAAGCACGGCGCCAAGATCATGATCCAGATTACCCATATGGGTCGTCGCTCGCGTTGGGACGGCTTTAACTGGCCAACGTTGATGTCGCCGTCGGGCGTGCGTGAGCCGGTGCACCGTGCCACTTGCAAGACCATCGAGCCGGAAGAAATCTGGCGGGTGATCGGCAACTATGCGCAGGCTGCGCGTCGTGCCAAGGCCGGTGGCCTGGACGGCGTGGAATTGTCGGCCGTGCACCAGCACATGATCGACCAGTTCTGGAGCCCGCGCGTCAACAAGCGTACCGACGAATGGGGCGGTACCTTCGAAGGCCGCATGAAGTTCGGCCTGGAAGTCTTGAAAGCCGTGCGCGCCGAGGTCGGTGACGACTTCTGCGTGGGCATGCGCATCTGCGGTGATGAGTTCCACCCGGACGGCCTGTCCCACGAAGACATGAAGCAGATCGCCAAGTATTACGACGACACCGGCATGCTCGATTTCATCGGCGTCGTCGGCTCGGGTTGCGACACTCACAACACCCTGGCCAACGTGATTCCGAACATGAGTTACCCGCCCGAGCCGTTCCTGCACCTGGCGGCCGGGATCAAGGAGGTGGTCAAGGTTCCGGTGCTGCACGCGCAGAACATCAAGGACCCGAACCAGGCCACGCGCATTCTGGAGGGCGGCTACGTCGACATGGTCGGCATGACCCGCGCCCACATCGCCGACCCGCACCTGATCGCCAAGATCAAGATGGGCCAGATCGACCAGATCAAGCAGTGCGTCGGCGCCAACTACTGCATCGACCGTCAATACCAAGGCCTGGATGTGTTGTGCATCCAGAACGCCGCAACTTCCCGTGAATACATGGGCCTGCCACACATCATCGAAAAAACCACCGGCGTGAAACGCAAAGTGGTGGTAGTTGGCGCCGGCCCTGCGGGGATGGAAGCCGCTCGCGTTGCCGCCGAGCGTGGCCACAACGTGACCCTGTTCGAGAAGAAAGAATTCATCGGCGGCCAAATCACCACCGCTTCGAAAGCACCGCAACGGGACCAGATCGCCGGTATCACCCGCTGGTACCAGCTGGAACTGGCTCGGTTGAAAGTCGATCTGCGCCTGGGCACTGCGGCGGATGCGCCGACCATCATGGACCTGCGTCCAGACGTGGTGGTGCTGGCTGTCGGTGGACATCCGTTCATCGAGCAGAACGAACACTGGGGTGCGGCTGAAGGCCTGGTGGTCAGCAGCTGGGATGTGCTCGACGGCAAGGTTCTGCCTGGCAAGAACGTGCTGGTTTACGACACCATTTGCGAGTTCACCGGTATGTCTACCGCCGACTTCATTGCGGACAAGGGCAGCCAGGTCGAAATCGTCACCGACGACATCAAGCCGGGCGTGGCGATTGGCGGCACGTCGTTCCCGACGTACTACCGCAGCATGTACCCGAAAGAAGTGATCATGACCGGCGACATGATGCTGGAGAAGGTCTACCGCGAAGGCGACAAGCTGGTGGCAGTGCTGGAAAACGAATACACCGGTGCCAAAGAGGAGCGGGTGGTGGACCAGGTGGTCATCGAAAACGGTGTGCGCCCGGACGAGGAAATCTACTACGCCTTGAAGGAAGGCTCCCGCAACAAAGGCCAGATCGACGTTGAAGCCTTGTTCGCGATCAAGCCGCAACCTTGCCTGGAGCAGAGCGGCGACGGCTACCTGCTGTTCCGCATCGGTGATTGCGTGGCACAGCGCAACGTGCATGCCGCGATCTACGACGCGCTGCGGTTGTGCAAGGATTTCTAAGAGCTTGTGGATAACCCTTGTAGGAGCGAGCTTGCTCGCGATGGACGTGAACGATGACGCGGGGAGTCTGATTTAACGCGACGTTCTCAGGTTTTTCGCGAGCAAGCTCGCTCCTACAAGGAATCGGGCAAGGCATCCAGGTAGTTTGGCCTGCAAGACCCTGCGGTCTTTGGGAGCTTCACCTATGTTGAACACCCTTCTTCCAATCCTGCTGTTCGCTGCCCTGGGCCTTGGCGTCCTCGGTGCTTTGCGGCGGGTGAATATGTGGCGCCGGGGCCGGGCTTCGAAAGTCGACCTGATCGGCGGCCTGTTCGCCATGCCCAAGCGCTACATGGTCGACTTGCACCATGTGGTAGCGCGGGACAAATACATTGCCAACACCCACGTCGCCACGGCCGGCGGTGCGGTGGCGTCCATCGTGCTGGCGATTCTGGTGCACGGTTTCGGCCTGCATAACCGCTTCCTCGGCTATGCGTTGCTGCTGATGACGGCTGTGATGTTCGTCGGTGCGATCTTTGTTTACCTGCGCCGGCGCAACCCGCCGTCGCGTCTGTCGAAAGGCCCTTGGATGCGCCTGCCGAAAAGCCTGCTGGCGTTCTCGGCCTCGTTCTTCCTGTTGACCCTGCCGGTGGCGGGCATCCTCCCGGAAAACTTCGGTGGCTGGCTGTTGGCGGCGATTCTCGGCGTTGGCGTGCTGTGGGGCGTGTCGGAACTGTTCTTCGGCATGACCTGGGGCGGGCCGATGAAACACGCCTTCGCCGGTGCCTTGCATCTGGCCTGGCACCGTCGCGCCGAGCGCTTCGGTGGCGGTCGTTCCACGGGCCTCAAGCCTCTGGACTTGAACGACCCGACCGCGCCACTGGGCGTGGAAAAACCCAAGGATTTCACCTGGAACCAGTTGCTCGGCTTCGACGCCTGCGTGCAGTGCGGTAAATGTGAAGCAGCGTGCCCGGCGTTTGCTGCCGGCCAGCCACTGAACCCGAAAAAACTGATTCAGGACATGGTCGTCGGCCTGGCTGGTGGCACCGATGCCAAGTTCGCCGGCAGTCCGTATCCAGGCAAGGCCATCGGTGAGCACGCAGGCAATCCGCATCAACCGATCGTCAACGGTCTGGTGGATGCCGAAACCCTGTGGTCATGCACCACCTGCCGTGCCTGTGTCGAGGAATGCCCGATGATGATCGAGCACGTCGATGCCATCGTCGACATGCGTCGCCATCTGACCCTGGAAAAAGGCGCGACCCCGAACAAGGGCGCGGAAGTCCTGGAAAACCTGATCGCCACCGACAACCCGGGCGGTTTCGCGCCGGGCGGGCGGATGAACTGGGCGGCAGATTTGAACCTCAATCTGCTCAGCGAAAAGAAATCCACCGACGTGCTGTTCTGGGTCGGCGACGGCGCCTTCGACATGCGCAACCAGCGCACCCTGCGCGCCTTCGTGAAAGTGCTGAAAGCGGCGAAAATCGACTTCGCCGTGCTCGGCCTCGAAGAGCGCGACAGCGGCGACGTGGCCCGGCGCCTGGGCGACGAAGCGACCTTCCAGCTGTTGGCCAAGCGCAACATTCAGACCCTGGCCAAATACAGTTTCAACCGCATCGTCACCTGCGATCCGCACAGCTTCCACGTGCTGAAAAACGAGTACGGCGCTTTCGATGGCAACTACCTGGTGCAGCACCACAGCACCTACATGGCGGAAATCATCGATGCTGGCGCGCTCAATCTCGGTCAGCACAAAGGCGACAGCGTGACCTACCACGACCCGTGCTACCTCGGACGCTACAACGGCGAGTACGAGGCGCCGCGTCAGGTGTTGCGCGCCCTCGGGATCGAAGTGAAAGAGATGCAACGTTCCGGCTTCCGTTCGCGCTGCTGCGGCGGTGGTGGCGGTGCGCCGATCACCGACATTCCCGGCAAGCAACGTATTCCCGACATGCGCATGGAAGACATTCGCGAAACCGGCGCCGAACTGGTGGCCGTGGGTTGCCCACAATGCACGGCGATGCTCGAAGGCGTAGTCGAACCCCGTCCGCTGATCAAGGACATTGCCGAACTGGTGGCCGACGCGCTGCTGGAAGACGACGCGGCAAAGCCGGCGGCGCCGGCCAAACGTGAACCTGCGGAGGTGCACTGATGAGCGACATTATCCGCCGCGACCCGCGGGCCGAATGGATCGCCCGCAACCGGCTGCACCCGCTACACGCGGCCATGCAACCGGCGCAACACAGCTGGATGGGGCCGAATGGCGTCATCCGCAAGAATCCCCACGGCATTGGTTTTATCGGCCCCAACGGCATCAAGCGTATCGACCGTAGCGGCGCCCAGCAGGGTGGGGCGACTAAACGTTCAGCCGCTGTTGAAGTGCAGTTGCCATTGCATCAGGTGGCCGCGCCGGCGTTTTACATCAGCGTGGTGCCGGACATGGTCGGTGGTCGCTTGAGCAGCCACGACCGCGACTTGCTGGGCCTGGCCCATCAGTTGGCCGGCAAGGACGGCGCAGTGCTGGCCGTGGTGTTCGGCGAGCACAAGGAAAACGCTTTCGCCACGGCGGGCGTCGACCGCCTGTTGGTGCTGGAAGGCGAAGAATTCAACGGTTATGCACCGGAACAACGGGTCCAGGGCCTGCGGGCTGTGGATAACCAGTTCAGCCCGCGTCACTGGTTGCTGCCGGACAGTCGCAGCGGTGGTGGCGAGCTCGGCCGACGTTTCGCCGCGGCACTGGGCGAACGCCCGGCCACGCGGGTCTGGCAAGTCAAGGATCAGGAGTGCATCGGCCGCGCCGGCGCAGGCCTGCAAGACCTTGCCCGTCCGCTGGCGCGCTTGATTCTGGCGGCTGCCGAGTGCGCCGAACCGGTCAGCGAAACCCGTCACGAAGCCTTGCCCGTAGAGTTATCCACAACCGTGGCACGCAGCCTGTCACGGATCGAAGATCTGGGCGCGGTGGCAGTCGATCCGGCGGCAATCCCCATGGCCGAAGCCGAGTTCATTTTCTCCGGTGGCAACGGGGTCAAGGACTGGGGACTTTTCCACAGGACCGCCGAAGCCCTCGGCGCGACCGAAGGCGCCTCGCGGGTGGCGGTGGACGACGGTTTCATGGCCCGCGATCGTCAGGTCGGCGCGTCCGGTACCTGGGTTACTGCACGGGTCTATGTGGCGGTGGGGATTTCCGGGGCGATCCAGCACCTGCAAGGCATCGGTGCCTGCGACAAGGTGGTGGCGATCAACCTTGACCCTGGCTGCGACATGATCAAGCGTGCCGACCTCTCGGTGATCGGTGAGAGCGCGGAGATTCTTCAAGCCTTGATCGAGGCGGTAGAGGCTTACCGCAACGACGCCAAGCGCGATGCGGCTTAAGGGAAGGAAAGGTTTATGAGCACGAAAATCATCAGCCTGGTGTCCATCGGCGCCCACCCGACGTCCGGTCGGCCACGTCGCGCGGAGCAGGATGCGCGGGCGGTAGAACTGGGTCTGCAACTGGCTGGGGATAACCTGCAAGTGCTGCATGCCGGCGACATCGCCGAGCCTGCATTGCGTGCTTACCTGGGCATGGGGCTGGAGCAACTGCATGTGTTGGAGCAACCGCAAGGCGCCGATGCGCTACCGGCGCTGACCGAGTATCTGCGCGATGCAGGTGCTCAGGTGGTGTTGACCGGCAGTCAGGCGGAAACCGGCGAAGGCTCGGGCATGTTGCCGTTCCTGCTCGCCGAAAGCCTGGGCTGGCCGCTGGTGGTGGGGCTGGCGCAGGTCGAGTCCATTGACGGCGGTTCGGCGCTGGTGCTGCAGGCCTTGCCGCGCGGTCAACGCCGGCGGCTGAAGGTACGCCTGCCGTTTCTGGCAACGGTGGATAACGCCGCGCCCAAGCCTCGCCAGAGCGCTTACGGCCCGGCCCGACGCGGCGTGCTGCAAGCGCAGGAAGTTGAAGTCATCGATGATCAATTGCTTGCGGTCGCCAGCCTGCAACCGGCCAAGCCACGGCCCAAGCGCCTGAAGGTGATCAAGGCCAAGAGCGGCGCCGATCGTATGAAAGCCGCGACAGCCAAGGCCAGTGGTGGAGGCGGGCAGGTGCTCAAAGGCGTGACGGCGCAAGCTGGGGCTGAGGCGATACTCAAGTTGTTGATTGAAGAAGGCGTGGTCCGCTAAGGCGGCGCCTCAAGCTGCAACAACCGGATATAAAACCGCCCCTCCGGCGAGTTGTCGCGCCGTAAGCGCCCGGGTAAAACGGGTGCTCCTTGTCCTGTGGAGTTCAGGTAAATGACTGTTGTGTTTCGTTCGGCCGTGCGCGCCGATGCGCGAGAGATTGCCCGTTTGTTTCAAATCTCGTCGGAGGGCGCTTCGGATTACATCTGGAGCCAACTTGCGAAACCCGGGCAGGATCTGCTGGACGTCGGCGCCATTCGTTATGCCCGCGACGATGTGGACTTCTCCTACCAGAATTGCCTCATCGCCGAAGCCGGTGGAGAAGTCATCGGCATGATGCACAGCTACGTGATGCGCCACGATCTGCAGGCGGAACCGACAACAGACCCGGTGTTGGCGCCGTACGCCGACATGGAAATCCCGGACACGCTCTACATTTCGAGCCTGGCGCTGCATGAGGGTTGGCGCAACCGGGGTCTTGGCGTGCAATTCCTGGCCCATGCCAGGGCGCGCGCCAACCAGCTCGGGCTCAATGGCTTGAGCCTCATCGACTATGCCGCCAATACCGGTGCCCGGCGTTTCTATGAGCGCCATGGCTTCCGCATCGTTGATAGCTGCCAGGTTACGCCGCATCCGATGATTCGGGTCACGGGCGAAGCCTTTTTGATGCAATGGCCTTAGCGGGTTTCCTGCGCAGGGGTGACCCTAGCAGAACTGATAGTGTTCGCATTACTGATGACTTGTTAGGGTACTGAGCAGTTAATACCCGCTTTCGCCAGCAGGGCTTGTCAGAGCTTCGGATGCCGAATCATGCATGGCGCAGCGGGTTGATCAGACCTCATCAAGGATCCTGCTGATGCGCACATCCGCCCAAACCCAGCGTGAAGTAGTCTCTCCTGCAGCGGCTCCGCCGTACCCCCGGACCCTGTTGCTGGCTACGGACCTGCAACAAAGCATACTCGCTGAGTTGGACCGCAATGGTCCGAACCACTTTGCGTATTCCCCCTATGGCTTGCAAAGCAGCCTGCATCAGGCTTCGACCCCATTGGGCTTCAATGGGCAACTCAGAGAGCGTCCTACCGGTTGCTATCACCTGGGCAATGGACATCGGGTCTATAACCCGGTGCTGATGCGGTTCCACAGCCCGGATCGGTTGAGTCCGTTCGGGAAGGGGGGAATCAATGCGTACGCCTATTGTTCAGGCTCGCCAATGAACAGAGTTGATCCAACCGGTGAGTCGTGGTTCTCATTGCTTGGGCAAGCCGTAGGTGCAGGTTTGAATCTGATTTTTGCCGGTGCAGCGATTAACAGGGCTGCCAGCGCAATTGTGTCAGGAGCAACGCAAACGTTGCGTATGCGAATTGGGAACACGCTGAGTTTCTGGGGTGGTGCAGGGAGTCTGCCATTCCGTGGGGCAACAATTCCTGCGGCGATGACCGCCCGGATACCCGAAGTCGCGTCGATAGTAACAAGCTCGGGTGTCATGGCCGGCCAGAGTTTTACGGGTTCAGGTGCGGTCATGCAGAACTCCGTTATTGCCGGGACATGGTGGGCGGCGGCTGCGAAGAATGGGCAGTCGAGGCCGCAAGTTTTGTGGGAGGCAGCCAAAGAGGCCAGTGGATGGTACTTGTTGCGAGGGCAAGCGCCCCGCCAGGTTCCGGGCAGGTCTCCTGACATTCCTCTGGAAGAGGTCATTGTGGAAAACGCAACAAATGTAAGGGGCACTTAGCATTTTTACGCCGTCGGTATTTCCAGAAATGGAATTACCCAAAGTCTCTGTTCGCGTTCCCGGGGGGACGCACCGCGCACGCCGTACTGCTTGATGAGCTAGAGTTTTACTTGCGCTGGCAAGGAGTGCAGCACAGTTTCGGGAATATTCAGACGTTCAGCGCCAACTCATAGAGCTTGTTTTATGAACGGGTTGAATATGAAGGCTTTCAACCGATACCTGATGCTTTTTGCAGGGACCCTGTGTGTGTCTTCGGGATCGATGCCTGCCCCCCAGACACCAGCACCCGGAACGCCCCCTGAAGTCGAGCGGGATTTTTTTCAGTGGCTGGATTCCGACCAGGGCCAGAAAGCCTCGCTGGCGCAAATGCGTGAGCGTTGCGACAGGGTACTGGATGCCGATAAGCACCTCAGTTGCTCGGTGACGGTCTTCGCCAGAATGCTTGAAGCCAAAGCCACCAACCAACTTCCCGAATACTACTTGGCGATCAAGGGCAAGCATGCCCGGGCGATTGCCGCCAGCTCCGATCTGAAGCCTCTATTCTCCACGTTTGGCAGCAAATCACTGGCTGTCCTGGCGGCGACCGGCGATTTCACGCTCAAGGGTTCGACGCGGCATGAGGTGCTGCCGCTCCATCCGTATGCCAATGATTTTTACATCGCTGAACAAGTGTTGCCATTTATCGAGGTCGGCGCGGCCAATGGTGTCTCGGCGCGTTTTGTACTGGACACGGGCGCACCGCAAACCCGGGTCAACATCGACACGGCGAAACAGATGGGCATCAAGT
>NZ_JBGCUL010000996.1:0-1598 GCF_054177685.1 Pseudomonas sp. P5_A2_2 | reverse complement strand
CCAGAAGCCTGCCCCGCCCCTTAAGCCGTTCGACCAGTTGCTCGCCCAGCGTCTGCAACTCCAGAGCCGGCTTGCCCAGCAACTGGGTCATCAGCGACTTGAAGATTTCTGCCAAGGGTGCAAATGGAATTTCCTGCTGCAACAGATTGCTCTTGCCACTGGCCCAGAAGCCGGGCGCCAGGGGCCGGACACCCTGATGGATCAGCGTCGATTTGCCGGCGCCCGGCGCACCACCGACCAGCAGGACCCGGGCGATGCCATCGCTGCCCACCTGATGCATCAGCTCGACCAACTGCGTGCGTTCGGCCTCTCGACCGAACAGCACATCGCCGCGGGCCGAGGAAGGCAGCGCATCGAAAGCGCCCAGGCGGAACGCGTCGATACGCTCATGTTCCAGCCACTGCTGTTGGCACCAGGCCAGATCCACGGCCATTGATTCGGCACTCTGGTAGCGGGCACCCGATTCTTTCGCCAGGCCTTTGAGCAGCACTCGGCAGATGCCTTCCGGCAGATCGGTGACATGAATCGCCGGTGATTCCGGCTGGACAGCGGCATGCACGTGCAGCCATTGGGACGGGTCGCGGGCGGTGAGCGGCAGGCGGCCGGTCAGTGCCTGATAAAGAATCGCGGTCAGCGCGTAGACATCGCTGCGCGCATCAAAACTGGCGGCATCGCGTCGTACCTGCTCGGGGGCCAGATAAGGCCATTGCTCCAGGCCGGGCAGTTCAACGGCGGGCGCCTCCCCGGCATGGCTGTGAACACTCAGTAGTCTGACCGAGTCGGCCGCATCCACCACCAAGTGGTGGGGTAGCAGGCTGGCATGTCGCACACCCATCTTCCGGGCGCTCGCCAGCGCGTTGGCCGCGGCTACGGCGATGGCCAGCAAGCGTGCCAGTGGCARCCCTGTGTCACTGATCAAATCAGCCAGCGGCACTCCAGACGCGGGATATATCAACAAAGGCCCCTCGGCCGAGCGGATGAACGCGACAGGGGCAATCGCCCAGGCCGGATCCAGGCGCAGGTGAAAATCGCGCTCCAGCCCCTGACATAGGGCAGGCCGCTGAATCGGCGCCCGGGCGGCGAGCCAGCGTGTGCCCGATGCCCGATCCTGGAGCGTGAACCAGGTCAGGTCGTTTTCCCGGCGCAGTATGGTGAAGGTGCAACGCTCCAGCCAGGCTTCATCGTGTACGACATCAAGACTGTGGGAACCGGATGCTGAGAGAGGGCTGCTGGGCATGAACAATCACCGCTGAAGATTCGTTTCGGGCTGAGCCCGGGAGTATACGCAAGGCTCTGGCCCGAGGGCTGCGCTCAAGCAATCCTGTCCGTCATTGGCACCAGAATGGCCGTTGAGGGCCCCCGCGGCCTGTGGTTTTTGCGCTCTGAAATCGCCGCGTGTTATCCCTCGGGATAATTGCATTATGCAAGGCCGTCCCCTAGGGTGCGTTCTCAGTCAGTTTTCCCATCAACGCAGAGCAGAGGAACGTATGATCCGACTCGGCCAAGCCACTATTTCCCTGGAACGGCGCGAAGCCTTTCTTGATGGACGGCCGCTGCGTGTCGGAGGCCGGGCATTCGAAATCCTCTCGGTGCTGATG
>NZ_JBGCUL010000995.1:0-1598 GCF_054177685.1 Pseudomonas sp. P5_A2_2 | reverse complement strand
CAACACGCTTACCGAGCAAGTTCTGACGGAAACGACCCTGCTTACCCTTGATCATGTCAGCCAGGGATTTCAGAGGACGCTTGTTGGAGCCGGTGATAGCGCGGCCACGACGACCGTTGTCGAGCAGTGCGTCGACGGCTTCCTGCAACATACGCTTTTCGTTGCGCACGATGATGTCCGGAGCGGACAGATCCAGCAGGCGCTTCAAGCGGTTGTTACGGTTGATCACTCGACGATACAGATCGTTGAGGTCGGAAGTCGCGAAGCGACCGCCATCGAGCGGGACCAGTGGACGCAGATCTGGCGGCAGAACCGGCAGAACGGTCAGCACCATCCACTCTGGCAGGTTGCCGGAACCCTGGAAGGCTTCCATCAACTTCAGACGCTTGGACAGCTTCTTGATCTTGGTTTCGGAGTTGGTTTGCGGAATTTCTTCACGCAGGCGGCCAATCTCGTGTTCCAGGTCGATAGCGTGCAGCAGTTCGCGGACAGCTTCGGCACCCATGCGGGCATCGAAATCGTCGCCGAACTCTTCCAGCGCTTCGAAGTACTGCTCGTCGTTGAGCAGCTGACCTTTTTCAAGGGTGGTCATGCCTGGATCGATAACGACATAGCTCTCGAAGTAGAGAACGCGTTCGATATCACGCAGGGTCATGTCCATCAGCAAGCCGATACGGGACGGCAGCGATTTCAGGAACCAGATGTGGGCAACTGGCGAGGCCAGTTCGATGTGCGCCATGCGCTCACGACGAACTTTTGCCAGCGCGACTTCAACGCCACACTTCTCGCAGATCACACCACGGTGCTTCAAGCGCTTGTACTTACCGCACAGGCACTCGTAATCCTTTACCGGGCCAAAGATCTTGGCGCAGAACAGGCCGTCACGCTCAGGCTTGAACGTACGGTAGTTGATGGTTTCCGGCTTTTTAACTTCACCGAACGACCACGAACGGATCATCTCAGGCGATGCCAATCCGATACGGATGGCGTCGAACTCTTCGACTTGACCCTGGTTTTTCAGCAAATTCAGTAGGTCTTTCAAGGCCTTTCCTCCTGGCGGAGCAGAGAGCGGGCAATCCTGCCCCGCTCTCGATTCGCGTCACGTGTTATTCGGTTTCCAGATCGATATCGATGCCGAGGGAACGAATTTCCTTGATCAACACGTTGAAGGACTCGGGCATGCCCGGCTCCATACGGTGATCGCCATCCACGATGTTTTTGTACATCTTGGTACGGCCGTTCACATCGTCCGACTTCACTGTGAGCATTTCTTGCAGAGTGTAAGCGGCACCGTATGCTTCCAGTGCCCAGACCTCCATCTCCCCGAAACGCTGACCACCGAACTGCGCCTTACCACCCAGCGGCTGCTGGGTAACCAGGCTGTACGAACCGGTAGAACGAGCGTGCATCTTGTCGTCTACCAAGTGGTTCAGCTTCAGCATGTACATGTAGCCAACGGTAACCGGGCGCTCGAACTTGTTGCCGGTACGGCCGTCGGTCAGCTGCATCTGGCCGCTTTCTGGCAGATCCGCCAGTTTCAGCATGGCCTTGATTTCGCTTTCCTTGGCACCGTCGAACACTGGAGTGGCCATTGGAAC
>NZ_JBGCUL010000994.1:0-1600 GCF_054177685.1 Pseudomonas sp. P5_A2_2 | reverse complement strand
CCATCAAGTGCTTCGAAGACAACTCGCGGGTCAAGGAGCAGGTCGAGCTCAAGGGAAATGGCAAAGTGCTGGTGGTAGACGGTGGCGGTTCCCTGCGTCATGCGTTGCTGGGTGACATGCTGGCCGAGAAAGCCGCGAAAAACGGTTGGGAAGGGCTGGTGATCAACGGTTGCATCCGCGACGTCGATATCATCGCGCAGACCGATCTGGGCGTTCAGGCCCTCGCCAGCCACCCGAGGAAATCCGACAGGCGCGGGCTCGGCGATCTCAACGTTGCCGTGACCTTCGCCGGCGTGACATTCCATCCGGGCCATTACATCTATGCGGACAACAACGGCGTGATCATCTCGCCCAGCCCGCTGAAAATGCCTGAATAAAGCGCTGGTCGACCAAAGGAGTGCGGATGTTCGAGGAAGAAAACGCGCAATGGGGGCTGGTACATGCCCTGGTGCTGGACGGTAAAGGCGGTGCGCGTTCGATAGCCCGGACAGAACTCGATGACTTGCAACTGCAGGCCCATGAAAGCCTGTGGCTGCACTGGGATCGCAGTCATCCGCAAACCCGGACCTGGTTACGCAAATCCAGCGGTCTGAGCGAATTCAGTTGTGACTTGCTACTCGAAGAAAACACCCGTCCGCGACTTTTACAGCTTTCAGACAGCGAACTGCTGCTATTTTTGCGCGGGGTCAATCTGAACCCCGGTGCCGAGCCTGAAGACATGGTGTCGGTGCGGATCTTCGGCTCTGCCCAGCGCGTCATTTCCCTGCGTCTGCGTCCGTTGCGGGCCACTGACGAGCTGCTGGTGCAGTTGGCCGAAGGCAAAGGTCCGAAAACAGCCTCCGAACTCATCCTGTGCATGGCGCAGTACCTCACCAACAAGGTGCAGGATCTGGTCAGCTGTCTCTCGGAAGTGGTCGATGAGGAAGAAGAAAAACTGGATGCCGACGAACGGTATACTCCTGAGCACGGATCGGTTTTGCAGATTCGTCGCCGGGCGGCTGCGTTGAAGCGCTTTCTTGCTCCGCAGCGGGATATTTTCGGGCAGTTGACGCGAATCAAGTTGCCCTGGTTCGTCGAGGACGATGGTGATTACTGGAACGAATTGAACAACAGCCTGACCCGCTACCTCGAAGAGCTGGAATTGACCCGGGAGCGGGTGGGACTGGTCCTGGAGGCGGAAGATCGCCGGTTGAGCGTGCGCATGAATCGCACGATGTATCGCTTTGGCGTCATCACCGGGATCTTTTTGCCGATGAGTTTTCTGACCGGGCTTTTGGGGATCAACGTCGGTGGAATTCCATTCTCTGCAAGCCCTTATGGTTTTCTGATCGCCTGCCTGATGATGGTCTCGGTGGCGCTGGGGCAGTGGTGGTTATTCCGACGTTTGCGCTGGGTCTGAGGGAAACCATGTGACCCGACCAAAACTGACCGCGTCTCCCACAGACATCACGAGAGGTGCGTATGCACGATCCRTTTGAACAGTCTTTACGCGACATGCTCAAGGCCTCGCCGTCCACCCGGGACGACGATGCGTGCCTGGGGCGTGTGCTGAAAACCGCCACCCGCCAGGTTGGCGCCGGTGATCTGTTCAGCCTGCTGG